>JAKEIK010000090.1 GCA_022545895.1 Nitrososphaeraceae archaeon
GGAAACGCTTTTAATCGACTTAGGTGATGAACTAGAAAGCCCTGAAGTAGAGTCAATCCTACTTATGTCAATGAGTAGGGTATAGGTGACATATTTTCCATCGGCATATATAGCTCGTACTTCCAAAGTTTTAGGACCGTACACATCATTGATGCTATACCTATTCTTTCCCAGGTTATTAACTGGACTTATTGCTGTGATATCAGCATCATAGTCAATCACAAATGCATTAGTTTCCCTCGGTTTTTCACTAAAGTCAAAATTAAATGTACCCTCTGAGGGAAGCTTTACTACCGGTTTAAAATCATCTGGAAGTTGGGGAAAATTCAATTTTCTAACTTGATCCCCTTCCACAGTAACAAATGGAAGCATCTCGTAAGTATGACCACCATAAGATAATTTTACTGGCGGGATTTTAATATCAGCATTACTATTAGCGCTTTCGACATCCTTGGCTTCACTGGATTTGGCAAACACGTTAGTTAGATTCAAACCTGCGACTACCAACAAAATTAAGCTTGCTCCCAAGATACAATTGAAAATCCATTTATTGTCATACTTTGTGCGTGTTATTTTACTCTTCAAGCAAGCTTCCAAGAAATACACTGTTTATAGGTATTTACGTAATGCCGAACAAATTACTAAAATGAATTCTACGTACATGAATTCATTAAATATAAAAAATTTCAGATATATTGAGTGATGCAAATATAAGCCACCATAATTTTTAATTCGGACAGCGAGAATAAATTGTTGTCTGATGCACGAGACACTCTTGACATTATTAGGTAAATATAAAAAATGGGAGCAGCCTTTTGTTTAAGAATTCCGCAGACAATAATATTGGTTCGCGCTTAATTTTTCACCTCGATCTTGACTACTTCTATGCGCAATGTGAAGAGATAAGAAGTCCTGAACTCCGAAATTATCCATTAGTGGTATGTGTCTACTCTGGAAGAAACCCTGACGCTGGAGTAGTAAGTACTTCCAATTACAAAGCTCGTGAATTCGGTGTCAAGTCCGGTATGCCCATAAAAATAGCTAAATCTAAGCTGGCCAATGAAGACGCTGAGTTCCTTCCTATTGACATGTCTTATTATAATCACCTTTCGAAATTAGCTATGGAGTCCGTTAGAAAAATAGCCGATGCATACGAATATGTTGGAATTGATGAGTGTTATGCTGATTTCAGTAGTTATTTAGGATCTGACTTTTCAAGGGCTAGAAAAATTGCTGATTTCATCAAAAGTGAGATAAAAGTTTCAACCAATCTGACTTGTTCAATTGGTGTTGGGCCCAATAAACTCATTGCCAAGATTGCTTCTAATTTTCAAAAACCTGACGCCATAACGATCATAAATCCTCAAGAAGTCAAAGAGTTTATCGCGAGGTGTGATATTGAAGATATCCCGGGCATTGGTCCCAAGAACAGGATCAAACTGGAAAGTTCGGGCATCGAGTCTGTGAGCCACTTAGCCAAGTTTGATCTATTCCGATTAAAGGAATTATTTGGTTACAAGATTGCAACTTATCTTCAAAATGCAGCGCGCGGGGTTGATGATACACCAATAAGACCACACGTAAATAAACAGATCGGCAGAATTGTGACACTTAAAAATGATGTCACCAATATCGAAAATATGTTCCCGATCTTGAGTTCACTTTCTTCATTAGTTTATGACACTCTCATGACGAGGCAGTTATCATTTAAGACGATCATTGTCAGGGTAGTCTTACATAATCTCAGACAAGTTACTTGTTCACGAAATCTAAAACTATCCTCTACTTCCCTGGAGGAACTACAAAATATAGCAAGATCACTTTTCTTAGAGACGATACATCTTCATTCTCTATCTTTTCTTGATGTTAGAAGGATAGGAATTACTCTGTCGGACCTATCAAGCTATACAGGACAGAATAAAATATTACAATACTTTGCGGAAGGGTCGAGGA
>JAKEIK010000091.1 GCA_022545895.1 Nitrososphaeraceae archaeon
AAGTACTTGTTTTGGATAATAACTCGCCATTTACTTCAGATATACTCAATTGTCTCGACAAATTAGATCAAAAATACGAATGCAGGAAATGCCTTGAAGCTCCAAATCCACTTTACTATGATCGCATTATCTTATCTGGAAGGAAAAAGAATGATAGGCGCATAAATGCTATCAATTCAACAACTATCAGACTGTGCCATACTTATGATAAGCCATTACTAGGTATTTGCTATGGTGCAGAAATCATAGCACTTACCTTTGGTGGGGCAATTCGGCGGGGTGAACAAGTTGTTGGGATGACTGAGATAAATATTCTTAGAGAAAACGGTTTAATAACGAAAATGGGCGTTTGGGAAGCCTACGAGAGTCACTCCTATAATATTGCTAGATTGCCAAAGGAATTTGTGAGCGTTGCCAATTCTCGATTTAGTCCGTATGAGATATTTTGTCACAACAAAAAGAAAATCTATGGGACTCAGTTTCATCCGGAACGAAGTGGTGACTTCGGATTCAAATTATTTCGAAATTTTTTAAATTTATAATATGAACAAATTTATTCGGTATTGACTGTATGTGAAAACATGAATTCTAATGTTCAACATTCATTAATTCTTCCAACAGTGAGCAAGCATGAAGATAGTACATGCATGCCTTTGGCGATTAATGTTGTCCTAAAGTATTGGGGCGAAGAGAAATTTCTTGAAGAAGCTCACGAAAGATCCAAACGGTATAATGACATAAAGGGTTCACTATTTATGGAGGGTATTGAGATTGCAGAATCTCACGGGTTCATAGTCCATACATATAAAGGTGGATTGCAAGAACTCAAAAAACGGATCGACCAAGGAATTCCTATAATAGTTATCATGCCTGGAATTTACGAGGCTATCCAACACGCAACGATTGTTACTGGTTATAGTATTGAAGAACGACGCATTCTTACGTATATCCCCGAGCCAGATAAGGAAGGTGCGTTCCCAGAAAAGAAATTTCTGGATTATTGGCAGCAAGATGGTTCAATTTCGATAATGATCCTGCCGAAAGAGATGGCTCAACGTATCAAGGAAGAAGAACTTGAGCAAAAGGAATCATATAGAATGTGTCTTGAATCAGAAAGGTTCATTCAAACCAGAAATCTCCAAAATGCTATTCCCTTGCTAAAGAATGCGCTTCATCTGGATGAAGGAAATGCGTTAGCATGGAGCATATTAGGATCGGTTTACAACGATTTAGATTCAGAAGAAGCAATAGGGTGTTTTCAGAGGTCAATCGATCTGAATCCCGGATTTTACCTGTCATGCAGAGGGATGGGCAATTATTACTTAAAAAAAGGTGATTATTTGTCAGCGGAAAAGTATTACACACAAGCAATTAATCTTCATCCAAATAGATTTGGACCAATTTACAAGAATCGAGCAATAGCAAGAATGAATACAAATAATAGAGGAGGGGCCAAATCAGACTTAGCAAGATACCTTGAGGAATGTCCTAACGCACGCGACAAAAATGAAATTGAATCGACTTTAAGTCAGTTATAGATTTTATAGAAGTGACTCCTGCGTTTTGACATTAAGGTTTAAATGCTTAGTTTAATGAGGAGGTCAGTTTCATCGTATTAAGTGGTCGACCCTGCAGAACTTTTATGAAAACGGTACAAAGATTTCTTAGGCTTGGTGTATAAGGGCAGGCATTTGCATTTCAAATTCGTTTGAAGAGATCATGGTAAAAACATTCTAAAATATATTTATTTATTGGGTTGTAGACAAAAGACATTTTGAAATGCTAATAGATGAGGGCTCATGATATGCAAACTGTAAAGATGTGGAGATGGGAGTCCTGAATAGAGACCAAAGAATAGAGAAAAAAATATCTGCATCATATCTTTGCCAAACGTATTCCTCGATATGTCCTTAAGCAGTGAGGATTTCTTTGTGCTTAATAAGGGAAAAGACACTGTTTATTTCCAAAATCGAGATCTTCCAATTGCCTGTTACAATAATTATTGTGAACTAAATACCGACCAAGCAGGATTAGAGTTAACAAAAATTACCTTTCCATGCGGACTTTCCTCTCTAAAGATGATAGATTCGAATGTATAAATCCGTGAATTTTCGGACAGCCAAGTATTGACCGGCAAGCCTGCCTTGTGACAGAGGTTTTCAAGAAATTCTCTTTCATCCCATCTATGTTCCAATGCAACTTGCGGAAGTAATAGGCTTGAACCTAGCGGGTTCTCAAATATCAAGCCATGTTTTCCTATTTCAATCTTTTCGAAAATATTTTCCCTCTGTAACGCTTCGACTAGAGTTGGGCTACTTAGAATCGATACTTCAATAATGACATTTCGCAATTCATCCTTTGTAAGTGGTCGAAATCTAGGATCCTCTGTAGCAGCTTTAATGGCTGCAGTTGTCACAGACTCCCATAGTGACATTCTTGGCAGTGGGTATCCTATACATCCCCTTAGACTAAATTCTTTTGGTTCGAGTATATCGTACAAGGTAACAAATGCACCAGCCCTTTGAGAAAATTTGTCGCTTATATCACGATTAATTATCTCGCCTTCTGACACAAACTTTTCTAGAGCCAAACGAGCAATTTTTACTAACTGTATTCCCTGATCTTCTGCGACACGCCAATTCATCTCGAGTACTTGTATGTGGAATAAAATAACACCTGCTCTATTCCATACGACCAGTCATTTGTGACTTTGAAACTCAAGATTGATCGTACGTCCCATCGTCGCCATATATCAATTTCATTTCATCAAATGTCAATTTACCACCACTTGACATTTTTCTTAATGCGGCATCCTTTAGTAAATTAAAGCGCTCCTGATTTTCCTTATTACGTTTGATTCTCTCCTGCATCGCTTCTTGTTTGAACTCTTTTCTCTCACCTCCATCTCTCGTCCTTCTTGATCTTGCTGCTGAATAGTGACTCCGTCTGTATTCGATTGCATTGAGTTGAGTTTCAACCATGTCAAGCTTGGCTCCATTTTCTCTAACTTCTCTGATGGTTTTCCTTCTGTCCTCATACAAGGTTTCTCGTAAATTTAGTAATACTTCTAACGATTCCTTGAGTTTACCTATCTTCTCACCAAATTCTGATTTTTGGTTAAATATTGAGGTAATTTTAGCCTTCAACTGTTCGTACTTGGAAACGACGTTTCTGTAATCATCCTCGTTCTTATGGATCAATCTGAGGGCATGTAACTTTACAGCTGTTTCCTTGGATCTTGCAACTAATTTTCTTTCTTCTTCCTTAGATAGCTTTTTTGTCTGAATATCCCTTTCAATTTGATCAAAACTCCTAGCTAGATTCGCCATATCAAATCTCTCTTTACGAGGCTTTGAGGCACCTGGGTTTCCTTTTTTCTCATCCAAGGTCTTCATCTTGTTGCGAAGCTCCACAAGATTATTCTTGAGTTCTAGAAACTTCGGATATTCAGCATCCTTAGCTTCATTAATTTTCTTAAGATTGAGTCTTAAATCTTCTAAGATTATTCGTTGCTCGTCTATTTCCTTTTTAGTCAAATCTATTTTTTCGTTAATTGCTTGTACCTTGCTTTCTCCATCTTGTTGCTCTTTTTGAAGCATTTTTTTGAATTCTAACAATGTTTGCAAATTAGATTCGACTGGGTTCTCCTGTTGAGTTGCTGGGACGTTATTGTCGTTCCTGGCAAGACTGGAGGTGGTTGTTGATGAATTCTTGTTAGCCCCTTCACTTGGCTGGTCTCGTAGCACTTCCATCGAGATTTCTTTAATCATCAAAATATATCTTTCGTCCCTGTCACTCTGAATATAAAGGCATACTCCTATGGATTCACTCATGCCGAGATACATGTTTATATTTGATGTGATGGAAATAGTGTTGATTTTAATGGATGATTTTGAGAAAGAATATCCTGACTTTGATTGGAAAAATACTCCGGCGTATAAACATCCTAATGGTAAAGATTGTCCGTGCCCTAAACATGAGTATATCCGAGAACAAATTAATATATCGAAAACTATTGCTTCAAATAACAAAGCGGAGACGTCCGATGTTAGGTATAAATCCCCGGTAACATTGAAGTTTTGTCCGGACCATTATCACATTTACTTTGACGAAGTTATCCCGTCTATGCCCTTTAAATACCGTTTAATGACTAAAATTGCTCTGAAACTAGGAGCAATTTCTATTCAGAAAATATCCTATATGCAATCCGATCAGTGTTTTTATTGCAAATTTGGTTCGGGTGGCTTTGATAGGAAGACAGAGTTGCCTCCCATATAGCAAGAGGAAATTCACTTTATCGCTAAAATCAGAATATTCCTGATCATATCAAATCTGAAGAATTTTTTGCCATGTTTTTAAATATTGTGAGGTTAGGGCTAAATCCAATGGACAAAAAATTACGAATCGCAATAGACAAATAAGGGAACGGTTCGTTTGTTTCGGATTTATAACCCGAAAAGAATGAAGTTTCAATGGCTTTGTATTTGTCGGTTTCAAGTCCTATTACGCTTGCAAGAAATGACCCTATGTCCATACTTCTTGAGAAAACCGAACTTTCTTTCTGCAAGAAAGACAAATCAGTTCGTAAGACTTTGCCGCTAGACGTAACCAAATAATTTTGAGATTTATTATCAGTAAATACATAATTAGCATTGTGCAATCTTCCAGTCAAGCTGCCTGCGTTGAATGCTAACATGTGAGTCATCCCTTTCAAAAAAGCATGATATAGGTTTCCACCATCTATGTAATCTTCTATCAATGAAGTGTCTGAGATAAAAAGGAGAGAGGGCGTAGGAATTCCTATTTCTTCCAGTATTTTTCGCATCTTGAATCCTTCATTGACAAGCATCGCACTCCCTAACCGTGGAGGAGGTGTGGGATGGCATAGCATAAAAGATAATGTTGTATAGGCAATAACCAATATGTATTCGTGAAAATACTTGCTAGATTTGTTTCTCTTGATAACTACTTTTTTCCCGTCTAGTTCTGTCACTGATATGTTTCTCTGCCAATTTACGAAGTACAAAAAGTAGTTCCGTCCATACCATTGAATTTCATCTTGATTATATAATAGGTTAATGCAATCATCATAATTTGATTTCATCGAACAGTTCTATAGCAAGGCGTTTTTTCTCATCTAACAATGCTGCCAGCTACGAGAAAATCGTGAAATTTGCCACGTTTGGGAGGGATTCGATCTGGAAGCAAACCATGTCAAACCTATTGACAAAGGATCATTGTTATCTCCTTGATTTGGCGTGCGGCACCGGGGTCCTGTCATATTATATTCCCAAAGAACGAGGTCACGTTATTCTTGGTTCAGACCTCACCCCAGATTATCTATTGCATGCAAAAAGGAAGTCGAGATACTCGTTATTGACTAATTCTATTGCCGAAGTCTTGCCGTTCAGACCAGGGATATTTGATGCGATATTATCATCTTATCTGGCAAAATATGTAGATCTTCAAACGGTTGTAAGAGAGCATTGGAGATTGCTCAAGAGGGGCGGCTTGGTAGTTTTCCACGACTTTACGCTTCCCATAAGAAAGTTTGTTAGGCAAATATGGAATTCATACTTTCTATTGCTCGATCAAGTTGGCAGAATTATTAAAAATTGGAGAGTTGTTTTATCCGAGTTAGATGACTTAATAGTGCATAGCGAGTGGGTTAAGAACCTTATGAGGGAACTTCAACAAGTAGGATTTGAATCCATAACCTGCAAATATTATACGTGGGGAACTTCCGCAATAGTAACTGGATTGAAACCATGAGTGAATCCTCTCGGATGAATGAATGGTTCGTTCCGAAATTTGGTCCGATAAAATTTAGGGCCTTTGTTGGGATATTATTTTTACCTTATACAGGAATGTGTGTCTCATTTGCGATCATAGGGTCACTTTTATCTCATCTAATATTTTGGGACCGACTTGCGGCTATTTTTGTTATCTATTTTCTATCCGTTGGAGTATCTGCTCACGCGGCGGACAATCTAGGATCCAGGAAGACTAAACCATGGGGAAATTACTTTACGAGATCAGAACTTATTGTTATGACAATAACTGGTATTTCTATAGCATATATTATCGGGATATACTATATGGTCCAGTCAGTTCCGCTGCTTTGGCCTATAGCAATCGCCGAAGGATTTTTTCTAGTCGCATATAATTTTGAACTCTTTAGAGGGTTCTTTCATAATAATACGTGGTTTGCAATATCATGGGGAAGTCTTCCACTCTTGGCAGGATACGTTATCCAAACGAATTCTATATCAGAGGTATCAGTTATCGCAGCTTCAATTGCATACGTTATATCTTATCTAGAAATCCGAATATCTAGAATCTATAAAGAATTAAGGAGAGGAAATGAAGAATCCAATCATGAATCAGCAAGGCTTGAATATCAACTAAAAGCTATTAGCTTGGGTACGGTTATATTCGCTCTATTCTGTATATGTCTGAAGTACTTTGAATTGTTTTGAATCTTGCATCAAAAAGCATGAAGCATCTAATAACAATTGACCTGAATGGATCCACCTATGTGACACCAGACAGCATTCGTACGTTGGAAACGAAATGTGGCCATGTGTTTTCATTTCAAGAAAAAATTTTCTTGGCAAATCTGGGCACAACGCAGAAATTACTTGAAATATTGGTGAATTCGCAAACATATGTCAGAGTTACGAAACAATTGGAAAAGGCAGATTTCATAAAAAGAAATGTGGAAATACTCGCAAAGAAAAAAGAAGGTGTATTAGTATTAGCAACTGCTAAGATCTACAAAAATGAGTTGCCTCAGAAAGTAGTGGAGGAAGTAAGATCTCGTAATAATGGAATTGGGGTAATATTTAGTAGACATCATTTGTGGATCCATAGAAAGATCAAAAGAATAGGATACGACTTAAATAGATCTGGACTCTTTAGGAGTTACGAACTGCTTTATAATAAACATATAGCAGCTGACATCACCGAAATCCTTCTCAAGCAAGGAATATCTTGATCAACAAAATTAGTGGACCGGGTGGGATTCGAACCCACGACCTCAGCAATGCCAATGCCGTATCCTACCGGACTAGACGACCGGCCCTCTTGTTTCGTTTTTAGTCAGGATATTAAAGTCTTTAAGATTGTAATTAGAATTTTAGAGTTACTGAATTAACATCTACAAGTAGAAGCAGACTGATTACTGATGTCCATCTACTTATGTTGATGACTTTGCCGTGCTGGACATTTTAACACTTATTTTGTGCCTTCCTGTATTTCCGATCGAGCCTCGATTCCACAATAACAATAAATTATAATTATCGGAATCATTCGATTTAATTGTCGAGCAGAACTGGAGCAATCAATTGGTGCAGTTATAAAATACATT
>JAKEIK010000092.1 GCA_022545895.1 Nitrososphaeraceae archaeon
ACAATATTATGCACACCCACTGTAATGATAAGGGAATAATTCACACTACGTCATATGATCAACTTTATTTCATTAAGGAAAATTTATCAGACCAGAATGCCAGAAGACTCATTGTTACTGATCCAGAAGTGGAAAGAGATGTGGTTATAAAAGAACATATAGAATCTCGTAAGCCCACGGTTCTCATCTCCCCATCTCTGCATACTGGGCTTGATTTGAAGGACAGCCTTTCACGGTTTCAGGTTATTACAAAGGTGCCCTATCCCAATACAGCTGATAGGTGAACAGCTGCCAAGAGAAATAACAACGAAGAATGGTATTATTTACAAACTGCTCTCAAACTAGTACAGGCGTACGGTCGCTCAGTAAGATCCAAAGAGGATTGGGCGAAGACATACATACTTGATGCTGCTTTTGGATACTTCGTAAGAAAAAACAGGAACTTTCTACCCGATTGGTTCATAGCTGGAATAAAATAATAATACAAGTCCTTAAAAATTGTCACATTTAGCCATATGCGAACATATGAATATTCTATGTTAGTATATGACAATCTTTCTGAGTGGATTGTTTATTTTTACTTTTAATCGTTACATGCACGTTCTTGGAACAACTATTATACACATAGCAAAATACTACTTACATTTATAGTTCGAACAAATACCCGTAGTTACCTTTTTTCATTATCATTACGAACGTAGTTATCTGTGGATACGGAATTCTGTCCGGTCAACAGAATAGGATCATACTTGAATATGGATCATTTCAATTCGTTATTTGACATATCCGATTCCAGGGAAAATATTGATGCTAACGCTGAATTCAACACCGGCGACAGCTATGTAGATTGATGACATCTACGTTTTTGAAATCTATAATTTATCTTGCATTCAAACATTATCGCTCACGGGTACATTGTTCCATGTGCTGAGTGTTTAGTAAGTCCAATCAAAATAGCATAATTTATGGATAGCTAGATTGGTCGAAGCTTTATTGCGCCCACTTATCGCCACGAACTTTATGGGAAAGGGATAACCGATACTTGGTGGTAAGTCTGAAACAATTTCAGGAGCCCTTGGACTCGCATCAGCGGGTGCAAACATCCGAGCGTATTTTTAGCGTTTACTTATTGGATATTCTGGGTGGCTTTTTGACGACAAAAATATTTATCGGACAGCATAGAAAAAAGAAGCTTAAATATTGGAATTAGTGTATTCGTAATTGATAGGTACTCTAGGATTTAGAATTTCTGGCTAAAATGAGAAAATGTTTCAATTGGAAATTCACCTTCGGAATTCTCTTTCTACAGCATAAAACGAATATTAGCGAACGATACTAGCAGGTAGTATCATCAAAATCATTCGGTATCTTTGCTAAAAGCTTTCAATGATAATTGTTTTTACCTAACGAGTATCCTAACATAATTTATAATATTGGCAATTAGCATATTAAATGAACCGCCTTTTTCGAAGCATCACACAGCCCTTGAAATTCTATCTAATGCAGCTTCTGTGCCTTCCAAGATATGTTTTTTTACAATGCCTGAAAATAGTCCCATAAAACCGGAAACCTTAATGTCCCACTCTACGTCGACTACCGTATTATTCTCTCCTTCGGAATGAATAACTATAACCTTTTTCCCCCTAATGGGACCTTCGACTATGGTAGTCGTTATAGATTTCATCGGTTCTAACAACACAATTTCTTTGCATAGTGAGTTTCTAAAGGCGATTACAACCTCTCTTTCGATTGTATTGTCAGATTTACTGATGTTCTTAATAGATTTGGTGCCATGCCAAAATTCTGGCTCTCTATCAAGGTCCGATATGATTTCCCACACCTTGGATGGGTGAGTCTTGATTTCCTTCGACGTATGAAAATTAACCATATCCTTACTGAGTTCATCAACTTTCGGACTTAATAGTTTTAGTATCGAATCAACAATACCGAATGCATTTTGAAAAAATATCTCATAGGCCTCTTTTGTGAGCCGAGTTATTATTCGGCAATATACTCTGCTTCAAATGATTTTGATGGCAATCATCAAATGTTTGATATGTCAAGTTAATGTTTATGATCATAAACAATCTAGTTTACATGGCGGGATCTTCTTTTTTTTGTAGACAAATTGTGATTCCAGCCGTGTTTTCAAAGTTAGTATCTTCCATAGTAATTTTAGTCAACCGACTAATACTCATTTAGGTTACAGAAAGTTAGAATCAACTAAAATGAGAAGAATAAAATACACATTCTATGCATAAGGTATTAGTGTATCTCTATCTTTTGACTGCTTTGATTCTTATGTTTTCTGTACAAAACTCGATAATGAGTCGTGATTTACTCAATAAGACACATCCAGATCCCCCAAGCGTATTACGACAAGAAAATCAAGATAGACTTCAAAATTTAAAGGTAACTATGCGGGAATATGTGGTTCCGAATAACCAAAGTTGGCCGCTCTATCCTCTATTTGATCATCAACGCAATTTAGTATGGGTCGGAGATACCGTTATTGACAGTGGTAGAATTTGGTCTTTCAACCTGACAAATGCAAAGTTCAAAGAGCATGATTTGAACGACACTAGCATTGTAACAATTTTGGCTCTTGACTCCAACAATACGATTTGGTACCTCGATCCTCTCTTGAAGAGAGTAGGGTTCTACAATACTTCATTACATCCTGCAAATCACGTTTATCCAATTCGAACCAATGTTACAATTTTCGGAATGACAATGGACAAGAATGATACTATGTGGATGACTTCACCTGACAATGGCGAAGTATTAAGATTTGATACGAAAACTAAGGAATTTAAACCTGTTATTCATTTGCCTTTCCCTGATTCACGTCCTTTGGGAATTACCTTCGATAAACCTGATACCATTTGGATAGCTGATGAACGTGGAAGTATAATTAAGATAAATTCAAGCGATGTACACATAATTAACCAATATAGGCCCCATTTCTCAAAAGGAAACATACTTCCTAGTCCAACTGCAATTTTGGTGGTCCCGGATTTGAATAGCATTTTTGTATCGAATCATAATGATAAATCAATTACTTCATTTAACACTGTTTCGAATTTGTTCGGACATTACAGACTTAACACTACGGGTTTACCATTTGGGATGGCCATAGACAAATTTGGGGATATATGGATAGCGCAACACACTTCAAATAAAATATTCGTTTTGAATCCATCATCGGGAAATCTGAAGGAATTCTCATTAATTGATCCCCATCCATATGTACAGTGGATAACTTCTGATTCTAATGGTAACATTTGGATGGCTGAACAACTTGTTGGTTCGCTTGGCCATATTAGGATTGAGGAAGACGGAATCGTAAATAACCAAGAACGATGAAATATGAATGGAGCTATAATAATAGCGTACTTCAATAACCGTAGGTAGCATAATAGCATCAAAAATAGATCGATACATTAAAACAAGAGAGTCTTACTCATAAGAGAAGTAAAAATTTTTTTATTGTGTGTAATAATCAATTCTTAATTCCATGACATGTAGAGACTGCTTAATTTTTAATTGATCTTGGAAAAATTAAGTTTCCTAAGGATTCAGGATCCGAAGACGTCAGATGGCGCAATAATCAAACGATTTGACATTTGGTCTCGGGTACTTTACAATTACTTGTGTGGACCAGATATCTGCTATAATTTCAATTAATGCTCCTAGTAATAATATGGAAAAATTAAATGTTTTGCTTTCTAAATCTTTCACCATCGATAGTCATAAATTTAGATTTTATTTCTAGTCCACGAATTTTAAACTTAACCAAATTCTACTATCGGGATACTTGTGAAAAACCAGGGTGTTGAAATTTGTAAAACTATTTTGATATTAATTTACTTTATCATCTAGTTTAGCTCTTACAAACAGACAGGGAGGCACTAAGAGTAACAGCAATCGGAAATAACATCATGGCTCAACCAATGAATTAATATCTATTCGGGAGATGAAAATTTAAGACTACTTAGATATTTCACATGGTATCATTAGGCATATACTTGCAGAGACAGTTATATATGTGAATGGAAGTACCATGATTTTGGTGACAATAGTAAGTGTTTCTCTAAACGACGATATATTGGAAGGTATCGATAAGCTTCAGAAAACACTAGGTTTTACAGGAAGATCAGAAATAGTTAGGGCAGGCATTCGGAATTTGCTAGCGGAAGAACGAATGAAACAGGATTTGGAAGGCGTTGTCAATTCATTGCTACTTGCGGTACATGATGAAGATTCTGATGATCAAGTTGCATTGATAAGACACTTATTTGACAAGATTATTAATGTTCATCTCCACAATAAAATTGATAAACACCGGTGTCTTGAGATATTCTCTCTCAAGGGGGACGCCAATGATATTAAGGAAATAGCTAGACGGCTCCAAGCAAATAAGAAGATGCATTTTGTCAAACTTATCGTGGTCTGATTAGACGGCTCGGTAATGTATTTGTTATAAAGTGACTGGAATCAGGCCAAGTACTATGCTGAGAATTACTCTAATTAGGCAGAATGCTACTACTATTAGTAGCGTTATCATTCGAACTTAATAAACTTTCTTTATACCAATAGTTCCATCACAATATACCACAGCAAATTTCGAGTATAATTCCAATAACAAATTCTCCAAATAGAATCATAGTTGTCAATATTATAAGCAATATTAGGATATCCTAAATATACCGACCTTCTGTAAGATTCTTCGAAGCAAAAAAATGTCCAGGACTAACTCATACATCAGCGCGATACTGACTGCGAGTTTACTAATAATAGTATCAGGATCCTTATCAACTGTTTACGGTGAAAATTGTGATGACATAGATCATGACAAGTGTGCAGGCAAAGACAGTTCCCACACAACGAATGAGAAGGCATGTGCCGGATTGAAAGACAACAAAAACTCAGAAGATGGAAGTTCTAATGTAAAGGTTCAAAATGCTGATCAAAAATGTTCTGATGATCCGCTGGCCAATCGCCCCCTACTTGGGGGAGGTCCTTACAGCTTTCCAACCGATACATTTACCCTTCCCACGTAGTCCTCTGAAGGATCCCTCAAACCACCAAATTATTTTCTATTCACCAGTTAGCCCGTATTAATTAAAAACGGTATCAAGGGTGAAGTCCAAAGAAGTGAAAATAGAACGCCATCTATTCCGATACGAGAACATAAAATACTTTCCTACGTACGCAATTGGCATCATTTCCATCAACCGTAAATACGTGTTACCATCCTTTTGTTCATCGGGCCAAAATTCCCCTTTCTAGTTGTATTGACCGTGCTATATCCACCAAGCGAAAAGTTATTTACTCCAAAAGTCCAATACTAAGTTTGTCGATATCTATTCTTTAGAGCCCCCACAGTTCCTTCCATTTGAAGTTACATTTTGCGCAAGTTATTAATTGGAGTGTATTGCCGTCAGTCCTACGTATTGTTTCAATGCTCCCCAAGATGGATTTACACTTAATACAGCCTTGATAGATTGCAATATTATCTTTCTTCGTAATTATCTCAGGATATTCCACATCTACTAAGTATGCGTTCATCACTTATTTGAGCTTGGCGTATTTTCTTACGATGATTTTCAATATACGATTCGCCTGCAGCATTTATTTATTTTCTGGTACAACTCACCAACTCAAGGTGAATCGATTGTTTGCTAGTAGCTTTGTCGGATGCCTTTCCTAAGAGGTATGAAAAGAATTAGCGGGGATCATTTCGTATGCCCATCACAAGATAGTAAGAATAATGATGCCAATCGCGAGGTATGGTTCAATTCGAATTTGCATAGAAATAGCGATTGTCTTAATCGCTACCATTCTATTTCAAAACTTCATGCCTTTGCTGGTTTGTAGTGATATATTAGATTGTGTTGATGATAAATCATGCCACGGGACTAAGAAAGCTAAAAATGATTGGCGACAATATCTCAAACACAATGAGGGGAATAGATGTAGCGGATCAAAGAATCTGAGGGGAAGGACATGATAATATGAGCGGAGATGGCCCTGCGGATTATATGCCGGGGACGCAGGGACCGACATAATGAATGAGGGCATGGTAGTGATCAAATACTGGTAAGTAATGGCAATGATAACATCTTTGGTGAACATTGAGCAAATGAAATAATTTGAGGGGAAGGACATGGAACATTCTTTGGCGGGATGGAGGCGACACAGTAATAGGGGATTTGGCTAACGATAAAATAGTGAGTGAGCAAGGAAGTGACCAAATTAGTGCTGAATCAGGAGATGACAGGATTTATCAAAGACTTATTAATTCTACTGAACCTGATGGTAGTAAAGATGCAATAATCTGCGAAGATGGAAACGATGAAATCTGGATTAACTTTAGTACTGATGGAGACCAAGTTAGGGATGACTGTGAAGTTATTCATAAAGGCTAATTAGCTTATGGTTACCTTAAATAAGACTAGTATTTAGTCAGATTTCACGATAAGGTGACGTAGTAGTCAATAATAGCAGGATCATGTAATCTTGGGCGTATTCTACTCATTAGAACGAGCAGATACTTTCTGATTCTGCTTTTTTTATTCATTCTAGGAAATCCATAGACAACTTGGAATGTAAGAATCCAGTACGGCAGTATTTTTTGCACAGTTGTTTACTAATTCTGAGCACCATTATTATTGTCATCGTCTTCAAGTTTCTTATCAACCTCCTCCTGTAACTTTTTGTATCGTTCATATTTTTTGGTCCACTCTGACAACACAAACCATTGTCTTATTCCTATGCCCAGCCAGACTGCAGATATGATAAGAGGGACTATACGTAAATTGAAAAATTTATAATGTCTTACTTCTCCAGGTATCATTTTTTTCTGGACAGGACCACTGTCTTCATACGGTGGCGCAAACTCCAAAGAACTGATAAGTAAAGTTATAGGGGGAAGAATCATAACCGTGAGAATCATAATGATGAACATTTTCTTTGTTTTGTTCAGCTGATAAATTATGCCGTCCATAAGTTTGAAAAGGTTCCGCTCTGAACTAGACCTATCATCGTTAAAATCGGCCATTACTTAGCGAATCTCTCCCTTTTTGCTTAAAATCATTTGGGTAACTTTGTTACGTATCTGATTTCTCATTTCTAGGAAATAGCGTCTCATATGGTTCTAAGACCTCTTTTAGGATCTCTCTTCCCTTCTCAGACACTCTATATTTCATTATCGTTTTGTTACCCCACGGTTCTTCAATCTTGGCCAAAAGTCCCTTTCTTACCATGTCATCAAGTATTCCCTTATGTTTGATATTGTTCAAGCCGCAATAACTCATTAACCTACTCTGGTTGAGTTCCCCATATTCTGATAGTTTCAGGATAATATCCTTGCGAATGTAAATTCTGTCTCTGTATTCATGTACCAATTCTTCTCAAATTTCTATTATTGAGGCCTATCTATCTTACACATAATCCAAAAGATCATGTCAGTTTCATGCCTATGAATTCTTTTCTGTCTTAAATAGTTGTTTATACGTTCTCTTTGATTGTTGTTATTTTAGCATTTCTTAGACAGTTAATTCCAGTGTAATGGCTGCAAATAACATTGAAAATGCATAAATGAGCATCTGACTTGTAAGCATAGAATTAGTATAGTTACTATAATTCAATTCCCAATTTTTGATCTACTCAAATCCTAGATAGAGTATTTAGCATAATTTTAATTGTTCTAGGTCGCTATTTTTATACTAATTCATAGACCTGTGAGAATTGCGTGGTCAAAAGTCACCTCAATTTTTAACCAATGATGTACTTTCTCATCATTGGCAAGCCCAGTTAGAGAATTCTAGAATTTGCCGATTTAATTTAGAATCGTACAAAATGAATCGAATATGATAAGAAGATTATATGAATTAGTAACATCGTACTTTTTGGGAATATGACAAAAAATAAATACTATTTCCCACGGTTATAATGTCAAGGGGACATGAACTATTATGAGGCAATCCGTAACTGGAATGAGAAAATCTAGTTCAGCTGCTCTGATCTGGATCTTGAAAGTTTTCTCACAAGAACGATACTTTGATCTGGTAAGGGTCATTGCAAAAGATTCTACCTGCACAGAAAATAATTTAACCTCCAAAGAGATAATGGACGAATTGAACCTTACCAGAAGGCAATTCAATTCCAGAATATCTAGACTTACCGTGGGCAAACTGGTTAAAAAGGTTAACAATAAGTATAGTCTCACAGAATTTGGTGAGGAAGCATATAATGCCATAAAAATTATAGAAAATGCCACAAGAGTTCAGGCTAGGATTACGGCAATGAAGATTACAAAATTCTCTGAATATTCAGTAGATGAAGAGATGGACAGGATCATAAACTCGCTTATACACAGTGTACATTTAGGAGAACTAATTACACAAACCTCTCTTCACCAACGACTCGAACGAAGTTAAATCGTTTCACACCTTATATGGAGAATGTGCACGTTGTACGCTTTCATGATTCTTCCATGATGTAAATTGTTGCTGAAAGGAAATTACTCTCTGTCCTGACCAAATTGTTAATCACGCAAGAAGACGGAAAGTATGAAACTACAATGACACGAAAATATTTCATAAGCTCGATTCAAGTTTAAACTTCTTATCATCTGTCTTCTTTTTTCACCGTGTACATCACTGCTCTTAAATGAAATAATGCCATACTTTATGGACATCGCTGCCAAATTTGGAAACTATTTGACTTATAAGTATATTTAATATGACAGAGTATGGTACTTTAGTTAATTATCTTGTTCTCGGCATCGCATTTATTGACAATGGAGGATGATCTCGGATTCCTTCTTTGTACAGTTCCGTGTTAGAGGACAGTGGGTATATTGTTACTCTTGGATGTACTGCTGAAGAGTGTCTCAAAATGTACAGTAAAAGCCTATAAAGAGCATTTATGAATAGAACTGTTCTTAGAAATGTTCAATCGTACTATGCCCTCCTACTTGATTATGAAATGCCAGACAAGTTAACATCTTTTCTTGACTAGACTACGCCAAATAATTAAGGTTTTCGAGATAGATTAGAATATCAAGTACCGGATAAAATTTTGACGCAGATTATCCATTCCAGAATATAAAATATTTTGTTAGTCTGATCATTATTCAAGCATTTGCAGAATGATCTTTGCGGCCATTTCAGCACCACTTGGAGAAATTGTTCTGTTATCTCCGCCAGTTCCTATTTTTTCTTCTATTAAATGTTCCAACCTGAATATGTCATCATATGTATAACCTAACCTTCCTGCGTTTTCCTCCTGTTCGAAGTGATTTTTGACAGGAATAAAAATACCTGGAGTTCCATACACAATCGATTCGTCCATAGTAGACCTTCCGGCTAAAGAAATAATCAAATCAGCCGCATATACATATTCATGCAAATTATTTACAAAGCCAATGGGCTTACATTTTGATTCATAAATTCCATTTTTATATAAAGATGGCCCGTAAGCAACTATCATGTCTACATCCATTTTCATTATCAATTTCTTGTGCGCCCTTATTGCCATTTCAATCAAATAGTTTCCCGCTGCTGTCCCTCCAATACTAACCAATACTGTCTGCCTCTGCATGCCAAATTTTTTACGTAATTCTGATCTATTTGATGTACTTAAATTTCGCACAATTGGTCCAACATGGGATATGTTATCTCGATTCTCCCCATATTCTGGGATGATAACTCGGTCGCATTTTTTTATCATATTCAGCAAAGATCGATTCATTCTTACTTCAATGTTTGAAAATAACCCTTTAACAAATTTAGTTCCAATTAGATCCGTTATCAAAATTCTTTTTCTATTTCTGTTTTCTCCTATAGATATTGAGGCAAAATCTTCGTCACTGACTATCAAGCCATTTTTATTTTTGTCAATAAAGTCCCTAGCAATTCCCTTACATTTTCTATAATATAGAAGATATTGCAAAACCCATCTTAAAACAGAACGTAATTCCATAGAATTACTCACATTAAATTTGTGAGGTTTGTACGCATTATAAGCAACGTAACCATTTTTTGAAAAAATGCCAATGGCAGGCCAACCAGAGACGAAAAAAACTTCCTCTCGTTTGAGAGAACATAATTTTTCACAAATTGCGAGGTCCCGTGTAGCATGTCCCAATCCTATCGGACTCGTAAAGAATATTATCACTCATACACTTCAAATCTGCGTACAATCTAAATATTTAGGTCTGTTAATTTCGTACAAATCCAACATAAAAGTAGTGGAATGATTTTGATTCTTAGCTAATTTGAAATATTATTTTCATAACTTTAACCAAGCCTCAAAATTAGGGCCGCCTTAGATACTAAACACGGAATTATTTGCACCAAATATTCTTCTCAGTAGTTTTAATTATTCTGACACCAAGTGCTAACTTTTTAGTATTCTCTAAATGTTTCAATTATAGTTTAAGTGTACATATTATATTATAGATTGACCTATTAAGAAGCTTCAGGAAAAATATCTAGCTAATCAGATGAAGCCTCTTTTTTAGATCTTTTGATACATTTCTTATTGTTACTTCTGTAACTCCTGCAGCTTTTGCCATATCTGCTTGTCTCACTATCATTCCATCTTTCTGTAGTGAGATATACAATACTGCTCCAGCAAGTCCCATTGGACCTTTGCCTGCAGAAAATCCACATTCAATGACTTTTTTCATTAGATCTGTAGCATGTCTAATCGCTTTTTCGCTTGAGTCGATCCTACTTCCAATTTTTTCTATGCATTGGGAATAATCTACTTGGGGCATGTTTCGTTCTAAATTTACTACTATCTCTCTGTAGCTTTTTGTAATAGCTTTCTTTCGTATATCACTTGCGAGCGAAATTTCGTTAATGGTCCTGGATATACCCATTTCCCTGCATACAATATATAGACACGCGACAAGAACTGCGTATATTGACCTTCCCTTTACCAGCCCTTTTTCTTGGACCTTCCTGTAAATGTATGCAGTTTTTTCGATAACTGAATATGGCAACCCTAGTTTGTCCTTCAACTTATCCAGCAGCATAAAAGCCGTTTTGAAATTTCGTAGTGAGCTGTCACTCAATTGAGTTCGAGCATCCCATGTTCGTAGTCTGTTCATTCTAGCTTGCATATTCGTATCGATCATCCGTCCTGATGAATCTCTGTTTGTTTTACCAATGATTGTAGACAAATTCATATCATGTACTGCGAGTGAAAAAGGCAGTCCGGTTCTCGACCTATTATTTTCTCCATCCCCAAATGATCTCCATTCTCTTCCATTGTCTTCTACTATATCAGTAGCAATTGTTCCACAGTTACTACACACGATCTCACCAGATTCGAGATCCGTAACCATCTTACCTTCAGTAAGGCTACAAGTCAAACACGTAATTATTTTTTGCATTATAACGTATGAAGTTATTATTATATACGGCTAAGATATATATAAATATTGTACCGTTATCTGCAAATATTACTAATATAACTGCAACTAAGTAATTGCTTTTAGTATCATCCAAATTATTACAGTATGTTTACACAGTTATAAGCGGGCTGTCGTCGCAATAAGCTAAAAGTATGACTAGATAGGCTAAACCCAAATAATATTTTCCCCTGTTTAGCCTTTTGCATAAACAAATGTAAATGTGGTTTCGTTTTTGGATGCAGGCTCATGTGCTTGGGTCCTCCACGGAAGGAAAGAACCTGACTATTCATATCACAAAAATATTGAAATTTTAATGGCCTCAGTAAGTATTCGTTCTAGATGTGAAATGCTGACTATTGCTATTGCGACTGCAGTTAAGACGATTAAGGTGAGTCAAACAAGATAGCATCGAGGTTTCAAGGTATCCCTACAAAGGATCAAATTCAGAATAGAAAAAACAAAGACTTTGGGTAGTTTATGTTCAATAGAATAGATAGTATGTCAAACCAACACAAAAATAGGACTAGAATCTGGCCAGATAGGTATGTCAAATAATTCTTTTACAGATGGTAAAAATCATCTCCACGGCTTCTTCATGATTATCGCGCTGTATGTCATAGCAATATCAATTTTGGCCATCTTTACTACTACTGAAGCGACAGAATATGGCATCAAAAAGGATGATATGCAAATAGTATCCGTGTCACACATAGTGAAGTCAATAGATTGGTTTAATGATTATAACCAAGAGAGGATAGGAGAAAACATTTTGCAGGCACAAATAGATAACCTGAATATTACTTTAAGTAATATTAATAATAAAAGTAACAGTTCAGCCGTAGGTCACAACCTAATCAAATATAAATCTCATATTGACATTCTGCATGGCGACAAAACAATAGATGGTTCATTGTCAAATCTAAAATATAAAGCGCAAATTGAAAATAGCAGATATGAACAAGCTTTGGTTGATATTTCTGCAATCTCAAAGCTAATAGGGATGTATGAATTTGTCACAATCCTCCTCATAATAGGAGCAGGGCTGGGTGGCATATCCGAAATTGCTAAAAACAAATTAATTGGATATCCAGCATTCGCTGCTGGTGGTATTGGAATAATAATACTGTTGCTCGTTTTATTTTTACCATCAATTATCATAGGATCCCAAATATCAAATCGCTAAATTTATGCATACAAGAAATACAGGAATTCAAAATCAACTTCAGGCTCCCTGTTTGTAGGAGTACGCCTGTGATTTCGATTGCCACAAATGCAACAAGGAATTATAGAAGAGGATAATTATAGAAACAACAA
>JAKEIK010000093.1 GCA_022545895.1 Nitrososphaeraceae archaeon
AAAGATGCTTTTGGAAATATCTATGAAACTCATAGATCTGCGTGGTCTAAGCAGGAGTTATCAAAAATGGCAAACATCTTTTTTATTTCTGATAACATCTCGTTCATTTGCTATATATCTAAGCATGTGGATTCCATTAAAAGACTAAAAATACGGATGAACCAATTAGATGTAGAAAGGCAGCCATTCACCTTGAAAAAGACTAAAGGTTTTTTGGCTTCTATACCCGGGGCACATAAGATATATCGCTCATTAAGAAAAGCAAAACGTGTGTGATTGTTTTTGGAATTACTCTTTACGTCGAATTTAAGTATTGCAACTTAGCTACAAAGCCTTTTACGGTGGAATAGATTTAATTTCAGACCTTTTCGTAGGCGCAATTTATGGGCTTTTTCTCAAATGGATCGAAACGTAATTTTCGAATTCGATTCAACTTTTATTGTTAACACGTTTCTATTAGAAACAATAATTGTGGAACGTTAACCAGACAACGGCTTCATCTATTCTCAAAATATATCCTCTTTTTTTGTCTGATAGTCTAGACTAAGAAGAACTCATTGCTGTTTATGATTAGGTTTTTAAGTAGATTCTGGTTCCTTTAAAAGAAAAGTGGATATTCAAAATCCAGCGGATTATTGGGAAAACCGTCTAAAAAAAAATTATGGTTTAGATGGAACCGGCTTCATAGGGTTGGGAATCAGCTATAATAGGTGGATGTACAAGATAAGGCGACAGGTAGTAATTCGTGAAGTTAGATCTCTAGGTGTTGATTGTTCTCATGCTAGTATACTTGATGTGGGATCTGGCACTGGGTTTTATTTAGAAATATGGAAAGAACTAGGCTGCAAAAAGCTATCTGGGATTGATATAACATCTACCGCCATTGAAAATTTGGCCATAAAATACCCTCAATACGAATTCTTGAGAGCTGATATTGGTGACAATTTGGACAAATCTTACAACCTCTTTATGTCAAAATATGACCTTATCTCTTCAGTTGATGTTTTATTCCACATAGTTGAGGACGAACAATACAGAAGGGCCTTCAAAAATATTTATGACCTACTTCGACCCGGTGGCTTTTTCATCTTCTCTGAAAATTTTCTCCATGTGGATAGCATTAGATCACCTTACCAGACCAGCAGATCACTACACGAGATCGAAGAGATTCTTCGTGAAACGGGGTTCAAGATATTAAAACGCATTCCGTTTTTCGTATTGATGAACAATCCTGTAGATACAAACAGTCAGTTACTCAGAAATCATTGGAAATTGACGACAAGATGTATCAGAAAGGGTGCCAACTTGGGGTATATTATAGGAGCTTTCTTGTATCCTATAGAATCGATCCTTATTAGACTAATTAAGGAGGGACCTAGCACAGAGTTAATGATATGCAAGAAAGAAGTGGAAAATTCTAGCAAGATGGACGGCAATCATTCAGGCGCAAATTAGGCAGATCTCTCTAGGACATAATACTACACAACCAGTATTTTCAAGTTATAATAGATGGATTATGTGTATTTGAAATTAAGTACTC
>JAKEIK010000094.1 GCA_022545895.1 Nitrososphaeraceae archaeon
ACAAAATAGTGATATTTGGAGAGCATGATTATAGATTTGATGTGCCCAAATCCAAAATAACTTTTGTAGGTAGAAATGTAATTCTGGGAATGGATTGGGACGAGTTGTTCAAGTATAAAGTGGATAAGAATGCACCACTGCCGACGGGAGAACCAGTTGATAAACTTGCTGAAGAAGGATAAGAAACAATTCATCGATTTGACCTGAGCTCGGTTCATTTTTATTCTTCTAATAAGCGAAACATGACATCGGTAAGACATCACAGGGCAGGAGTTTATGTTAATTTATTAGAGGTTTGTTTTTCCTTTTCAGAAAACGCTAAGTTTAGGAGGGCATAACGAAACAGTGAGTTACGTCATGCCGGAAATTCGCATTATTTTGAAATTGTTTGCTAGAGGAGATGCATAGTAATTATGCTCATGCGGAAATTCGGCTGGACTGGTGTCGACGTCCCCGTGATGGGGCAAGGCACGTGGTTGATCGAAGGAGATCGCGATACCGATGCACTAGCAGTGGAAGCCCTCAGGCGGGGTTTGGATTTAGGGATGACTCACATTGACACGGCGGAAATGTATGGCAATGGTCATGTAGAGGAATTGGTGGCCGAAGCCATCGCTGAGCGACGAGAGGAAGTGTTCCTTGTTAGTAAGGTTCTACCTTCCAACGCTTCCTATGAAGGTACCCTGAAAGCTTGCGAACGGAGCTTAAAACGGCTTAAGACAGACTGGCTTGATATGTACTTGCTTCATTGGCCGAGCAGCCACCCTATTATTGAGACCGTGCGTGCTATGGAAAAGCTCGTGGCAGAAGGTCTAGTCCGGTTCATAGGTGTCAGCAATTTTGATTTGGAAGAACTATGGAAAGCTGAAGCGGCACTCAAAAATGAGCGAATGACATGTAATCAGGTATTGTATCATCTACAAGATCGCGGAATCGAGCGACGCCTGCTTCCGTATTGCACCGAGAGGGAAATCGCTGTAGTGGGATATGCACCATTTGGGCATGGAAATTTTCCTTCTCCACGGAGTGTTGGTGGTCGAGTGCTCGCGGAGATTGCCAAACGACATGACCGTACTCCTCGTCAGGTGGCACTTAATTTTCTGACGAGCTATCACTGCGTGTTCACGATCCCGAAGACAGCCCATCCGGAGCGAGTCAAAGAGAACAGCGGCGGTGTAGGCTGGAAACTTACTTCGGATGAAGTTGTGGCGATTGACCGTGCGTTCCCCGCGCCAGATCACGATACACCACTGGGAATGATTTAGACCAAAGTCGTATTTGGTGCTAGATAAGAATTGCTAGTTTAATGCATCAATATTGAACCAGGCATGACGAATCTCACTAGCAATGCGTAGAATTTCTCGATGATGACAGAAACCAATTTCGTCATCTAACTTGCATGCTCGTCGTACAACAAGAGTTATGCGTAGTCTAGAAGGCTCAATCTGGTAGAAATACGAGTTAAAAATCCAACTTTTATTCATAGAATTCCAATATCGCGATCACATAATATTGGATTATTTGGTCAAGTTCAAAAATGATTCCTTTGAACTTGTTTAGTTTGAGTCGTGTTCGTGAGGATTTCTTTAGTGGGATGCATAGCAGCATAAATGGTACCTTAGTTTCTACATTAAGGCATATATTACAATAATCCTTGATCATGAGACTCTCTTGAAACTCCCGTATCTACCATTAAGGAAAAATCATTAGTTGTTGAGTTTTTTTGTTACAACGAAAAATGTCTCTAGATTCCCATCACGAGAATAAGAGATGTCATGATTGGCTTCAGAGATAAGTGAATCATAGTAGTAAAATAGTAAAATAGTAGACCGCTGCACCATAGTGGAGTTTGACTGATAGGAATCCAAAGGCAAGTGAATTAGAATATGTTCTCTTAAATGGGAGTGAGTTATGGGAGATCGACTATGCCCGTGGATCTGCAATAGAAGTTAGTGAAGTTATGCGGAAGGATTTTATGAAACTGAAGCCAATAGAATATTCTGGTTCGATCGAAGATTATCTAATTAATCAAAGGAAGTGCAAAAATGTTCATTTTCATAACTCAGCTTTTGGTTCCGCAAGAGCTCATATAAAGACTCCTAGATGTACATTCGATAAATAATTGATCTATATTGTATATTTAATCGCTTTTTGAATTATTCATAATCGGAAAAAGAACAGACAGTATCTAAGACTTTCTAATTATCAGGAAGCAATTAATATCTGGAAATTGATGTTGTTCTTAGTCAGAGAAAACGTTCACTAAGACGATAGCTTTCTGGATATTTCTGCCACTCTTTTTCTGATTGCCTATGCCACTTTGATATCTGCTTCTTCAATCTTTTTAGTGGATAGTGATCCAACTATTCTGCTTGGTCCGTATGGACTACCGCTGCCGATGAGTTTAGCTACAGAGTAGGGGACACCGACTAGAATCATGCCATGAGGCAACATGGGGAACATTATCGAAACGGCAGTAGTTTCTTGTCCTCCATGAACAGAGGCAGCGATTGTAAAAACTGCGCCTACTTTTCCTATAAGAGCCTTTCCTCCATAAATCACTAGTCATGTCCGATAAGGCTGTCATCGGGGCCGCCCTGTTTCCTAATCTTGTGGGAGAACCGGAAATTATTGCGTGATGTCTAGGTGATTATGCATTATATCCTCTAATAGAGTTGTAGGAATCCTGTAGTTCAAATGCTCAACTATCTTACTCCAAGATGGATCCTTAGATACTACTTCAATTGGGATATCATCGGCAATCCTTTTCAGAGTAACTGCTATTCCATCCAATTCCTTAGCCCCATAAGCTATTTCCTCAGGCATTCTTGCG
Organism: Nitrososphaeraceae archaeon; assembly: GCA_022545895.1. Classification (GTDB taxonomy): domain Archaea; phylum Thermoproteota; class Nitrososphaeria; order Nitrososphaerales; family Nitrososphaeraceae; genus TA-21. The sequence continues at coordinate 2,834 of JAKEIK010000094.1, forward strand.
GTATTTCCATATCTGCTATAGAATACGATCATAATCTTGGTAACTTTAGTATCACTCAAATTGTTTCCAATGAACAGACAAAGTTCCTTAAATATAAGTATAGTTGGGAGTCAACTAGTTAAAAAAAATTGTACTTGCAAAGTAGTGCCATTCGTATTAGCTGACTCATTCGCTGTTATATTCTGTGCTAATACAGCATCAGCGCACGTTTATAAAGAGTCTTTTAGCTATTAACCAGTATGTCGCAAATACGAACAATGTGTATGATCGTACTGGCAGCCGCGTTAGCAACTTTAGTTATTACTGCCACTCAATCATATGCACAGAATGAAAAATACAGAGCAAAACTGGACGGAAATAATGAAGTTCCGGCAGTAAACACAACATCTGAAGGTGTGATAAATTTCAAGACAAAAAATGACATGTTGACTTGGAAAATGAACGTGACTGGCACAAATGATGCAACAGGAGTTAATATCCATAAAGGAAAAGCTGGAGAAAACGGCGAAGTCGTAGTTGATCTTATGAAGGTCAGTAAACATTCTGATAATCCGAAAGGAATGACAATGAGAGGAAATGTGACAGATTCAAGTTTAACGGGATCTATGGCAGGACAAACAATAGCTGATCTCAAGACTGCGATGGCGAATGGTGATACTTATGTTAATCTGAAAACCCAAGACCATCCAGACGGAGAAATACGGGGGCAGATAAAGATCAAGGGAGATAACGCAACGTCTTCTGCGAATGTTACTAGCTCTACAAACAGTACAGCATAGATAACACTTCTTTTTTTATTTTTATCTAGAACACTTTATGCTAGAGTTAAGTTTTCAAATCCACATTTAGGAAAATGATAAAATAAAAGTTTCATTGTATATTTAATTATATGAAGAGTCGCAGCAGCAACCCACCTTACCACAGGTTAGGCACAAACACAAATGGACACATTCTGATCCCATTTTTGAACACTCTTGGCATCCTTACGTCTAGTCTGAATGTCTGGATTACTGGGTCAAAATGAGTACACAAGAGTACATGAAGTGTAGTTTTTTGTACTTAAAGTAATGAGCTTGTTGGCACTCTTAACACAGAGCTAGCTACGTATGTTAGATTGTTTTGCACGACAAATGAAATGACCCTTAAGAAATAAAAAGATGATTTAAATTTTCCTTAGTGGCCGCAGCCACATCCTCCATGTCCAGCTTCGTGACTATGCTCGTGACTCTGACCTTTAGTCGAACCTTCGAGGCAGGACGGACATAATGTATTCCCGTTTTCAGACATGAACATAGTTCCACAAGTACCACACTTTAGTTTTTGAAGACCTTCCATAACCTAATCGAAATATCATCCATAATTAATGCCTTTCTGACTATGAAAATGCTCTAATCTAGTCATTCTCTAGCAACTCGGAGTATGACCAGCCTATGTGACTAATAGAATCTGAAGTATCTTTTTTTCCAAAATATATATTGAAAAGTAAATTTTTTTCTTTGGTGTCGAAGAGAATTTGTATCTTCCTCCCTATTTCCTTGCCCAGGTTTCTAAGATATTCTTATGAAGTGCCAATTATTAATTTTGCCTGGAGATCAAACCTAATGTGTTCACAGGATTAAAGTACGACCCTTAATATGTGCTTATTTTGACCAGGCCTCTACAGTAAAAAACACAAGACAGATTCAATCACCAACAGTGATGACCATACGTAAAATTCGAAGGTATACTTATTTTAGCCACCCGTTATTTTATTCTTCTACCAAATGCATCATGCAGAATCGACAACCCATTATCTATTTCATCCCCTGTGATAATTATTGGTGGCATTATTCTAATTGAGCTCTTGCCTGCAGGCAAAACTAGAAGACCATTCTTGAACAGGATCCTTACTATTCTATCCCTTGTGCTTTTTTGATTCAATTCGATACCGATCATTAATCCAATGCCTCTAACGTCAATAACATCGCCGCTTCCTACCAATTCGCCCAATCCCTTCAACAAATTTTCACCTTGTTTTTGCGCATTTCTAAGAAGACCTTGCGATTCGATCGTCTCTATAATTTTGCATCCTACTGCCATATCAATTCTGCTTCCAGCTCCCCAAGTGCTGGAAAGCACTCCTGGCTCATCTGGATCAAACAATTTGTCATAAACAACCGCTCCCACTTGCAATCCTTTGGCTACTGTCATAATATCAGGCTCAATTCCATAATGTTGATATGCCCACCATCTGCCTGTTCTGCCCATTCCAGATTGAACCTCGTCAATAATCAGAGGAACATTATACTGTCTGGCCTTCTTCTTTAGATTGCGTAGAAATTTCTTACCTGCGATATTTAAACCACCCTCACCTTGAATAACTTCGCTTATAATGAACGCCACCTTGTACTGTTTTAGTAAATCCTCTAGAGAATCAATTTCTGCATCTGTATCTGAAGTGCAAAACTTGATTCTCTTCACTGGTAATTCTGGAAAGTTAGCCTTCTGTATCTCTTTACTGAATGTAAAACTAAGGGCTCCAAGTGTCCTGCCATGGAAGGCGTTAATACAAGAAATACCTGGTAGGGAGCCCATCTTTTTATAGGCTATTTTTATTGCATTTTCGACTGCTTCTGCACCACTATTTATGAGAAACAGTTTACTACTTCTACGAGACACGGAAAGAAGCTTCTGGGCAATTTGAGCATGCTCTTCACAATAAAAATCTTGTCCAGCAATTTTGTGGGAACCGTTGCTAGAATATTCCTTTAGGACTTCCATAATTTCTGGGTGAGAATATCCTAAAGGGCATGATCCAATGTTAGATGTAAAATCAAGAAAATTGTTGCCATCGATATCTTGCAGCATGCATCCTTTTCCAGTTTTGATTACAAGTGGATAAGTGTAAGTAGAGGAGTAAGAAGTGTTTTTTATGTCATTAATGATCTTGGTTGCCTGTGGACCCACGGAGGTTGTCATAAGACTCCTTAAAGAATGTGTCAAGGATATTAGAAGATTCTTGTGTGATTTTTACTACGAATATGTATGCATTTTGTTTCGTTTTGGTTGATTGACGGGAAGATAAGTTGTTGCAAATTTCATGAAGTAGAGTACTTTAACTATTTTCTAAAATGAAAGATCCCATCAATTTCGAATACTGTTTCTCTGAGATTTAACATATTGAACGATTTTTAGCTGAATGACTTTGAAAAGTTCGATTAACTTAGTCTAGTATCCAATACGTCTTCGCGGCCCTCTATCTGCCCTTTGTTATACGTACCTTTAAGTTGTGTGCAGTTCTTCAACCACGGTCTTTGGCGAGAAAACCTCAAAAATTGGCTCCCCCGATTTGCTCTCTTAGATATGGAAGAATAGGTAAGGTAAGGTCAGTCAAGTCAGGTAAGATATTACTGCCTGACTTAATTTGTTATATATATTACCAAAAATTTAGTGACCTAACCTACCTAACCTATCCCATTCCGATAGTAAGTGATCTCGTTGATATTTAATTGTCAACTCCAGATGGATTTCCGGAATGCCCGGACAGGACTACCTTTTACCTACACTTAATAATGATACAGAGAATTTTCCTATCGTTTCATGTATTTGTACGATCCTAAATGATAGCAGAGAGAAATCGTCTTGCAGTTTGAGTGTCAGACACAACTTTAACATCGAACTCTAATTGGTAGAAAAAGTGTACTTATTTGAGGAGTCTTCCTTCGTTAACCCGAATGGATATAACAGTATTTATTCTGATCAGCAATTTGCTCATGACCGCCGTCTCTTAATCAAGGGAGTCTTGCTATCCAGTATTGTGATATGGGATCGTGGCAAATTCAAGAATATGTTACAATCATATCTAATCATTAGATGATGTGTCTCTGCTTCTTTAACTATACTAATTATCAGTAATGTTTGTAATTTAATCATATCCTTATTATTTACATATTTGCAATATTACGTCAGCTTTCAGTTATCAGTTTTTCCTCAACCTTGAAATTGTATTGATAAGCAGAGCATCGACCAATTGGATAAGATTCTTCTCGATAGATATCATATACTATATACTATTTAAGGACGAATTTGATGATAGAGGTATGGTGTTCCAAAATGAAAGTACCTTCCAGAAATTTGTAAAGGCAGGTAACGAAAAATTATTCAATAAGAAATATGAGCAGGCGGCTAGATCCGTTCGGTCGGAATTTGGGAATACATACTCTTTAATAATTGCCGGTAAAGAAGTGTTTGCAACTAAGAGTATTGCTCATAGATCGCCCATTGATCGCAGGACAATTCTAGGCTATGTCCAGATGGCAACTCTTTTGCACGTCAACCAAGCTATTGAAGCCGCAGCGCATGCATTTAAGACATGGGGTACCACAGATTACAAGTACAGAATACAAATCTTTAGAAAAATTGCAAATCTTATCAGAAAGCGAAAATTTGAATTAGCAGCGTGGTTGACATTAGAGAACGGAAAAAATAGATACGAAGCTATTGCCGATGTGGATGAAGCACTAGATTTTATCAACTACTACATAGATGATATGATCGCTAACGATGGATTTGTCTTGGGCAATAGAAATACTAAATCAGGTGAAAGGAACACTAGTGTGATGAAGCCCTATGGAATCTGGGCTATAATTGCGCCATTTAATTTTCCGGCAGCAATATTGGTAGGAATGACTATTGGTGCGCTTATCACAGGCAATACAGTTGTCATAAAACCTGCCAGTGACACGCCTATAGTGGGGTACAAGATAGCCCAGATCATGGTGAATGCGGGGCTGCCTCAAGGCGTTGTTAACTATATAACTGGCCCAGGTGGTGAAATTGGTAAGCTACTAGTACGAAATAAAAAAATTGCAGGTATCGTCTTTACAGGCTCTAAGGAGGTTGGCTATGAATTAGTTAGGAAAACAAGCGAATTCAAGCCAAGACCAGTTATCGCTGAACTGGGAGGAAAGAACGCGGCAATTGTTACCCAAACAGCGGATTTGGACAGAGCAGCTGAAGGAATTGTAAGAGCAGCGTTTTCATATTCAGGACAAAAATGCAGCGCGTGCTCTCGTATATATGTGCAAAGAAGCATAAAATCAAAATTCATCTCAAAACTTGTAAGAAGAACTAAGGAATTAACTGTTGGGAACCCTCTAAATCCGGAAACTTTTGTTGGTCCTTTAATAAATTCAAACTCCTTTAAGAATTTCAGTAGGTATTCAAGATTGGCTACTAAAGACGGAAAAGTACTAGTAGGCGGTTCTCTTAAGAAAGACAATAATCTGAAATTTGGATTCTATGCAGAACCCACCATCGTTGATAGTTTACCCAAGGATCACGTATTATTCAAAAAGGAATTGTTCGTGCCGATTCTTTGCTTGTCACAATATGACAAGTTTGATCAAGCACTCGCCATGTGTAATGAATCTGACTATGGCCTCACAGCGGGAATATATACGAAGAGAAAAGAAGAGGTTAAAGAATTTCTGAACTGTATCGAAGCGGGAGTCGTGTATGTGAACAGAGCGAGCAGCGCCACAACTGGGGCAATGGTGGGATGTCAATCATTTGGAGGTTGGAAGGATTCCGGTACAACTGGGAAGGGAACTGGAGGCAAGTATTACTTGACACAATTTATGCGAGAGCAGAGTCAAACTATTGCAGAAAAATAGAGCTCGTATATTGATTGGATGAGTCATGAATTAAAATAGTAAACTTGTACATCGAGATTGGTTTCTAACAATATGACAATATTGATATCAACCACAATTTTTCTGGATTTGAGAAGCATATTAACCACGATGAGTAACAATTGGTGTTATCATGGCAGGATTTGGGAGAAGAGTTTGTACTTATCAGTTATCGGTGGAAAATAGAGGAACGCAAGTGACCTTAATGCGTTGCTAAATGTCAATTGTCAATATAGTAGAAACTGATCATTGAATCATATGGGGATAAGATTGTCAAATTGGCATCGTTTGTTGTCGTAGTCATAGTTTTAATTGCTTCCACTTTGATCGCTGCGGATAACAGTCATATTATGATTCCTTCTTACGCACATCTCTTTGGAGGAAAAGTGCAAGAATGGACAAATGTGAAGGACAATATTAAAATTGAGTTTACATACTCCCCTGAGAAACCAATAATAGACACTTTTACCACTTTGAATTTTAGCATTCAAGACTTACATACTGGCGAACACACTGAAGATCTTACGGCAAGGGTGGTTGTTACTAACGGTCAGAGATTGTTCAAATTTGAAAACATAACAGTACCTAATGGCGATTTTTCAGTGAAATATTTCTTCCCTGATGACGGCACTCACCAAGTGATATTGAGAGTGGATTCAAATCACTTAGTTGAATTAGCCTCGTTTCAAGTTTTTGTACCTCATCAATCACCACCTAGTTTATCCAGCAGTGGTGACGATATGTTCAACATAATCATTGCAATAAGTCTAATTGCTACCGTAGGTTTGATCGTGACATTAATCTTAAAGAAAAGATAGAATCAGCTTATTACGTTACTCTCGCCTCATAAGACTGGAACTTTTCATCGATTCTCTTATCATAATTGTTGAGGTGTTGTCATAGGTGGTGTGAGTTTGACCAAATGCCATTTGTTGAAGAAAATCATCATAGCTAGAGTATAAAAGAACAATCGTATATCAAAGATTACTCTTTGAGTGATAGGTTCAGAAAATTTTCATCTTCAGATCTAATTAAATCAAAACAATTTTTGCAAACCATTCTACCAATAAAGCTCTTAAGATACGAAGCCTGTTCATTACAAACTTCACAACGATGACCTTCAGCATTTGTCATATTGACTTTATCACCTACATACAAGGATTTAATTATTTCATAAAATCTTGCTTAATTTCAATTAAGTTATTTCAGGTAATAAACGGCTCTCATAGGCTTTTTTAATGCAATTATTGCTTCATATGGAACACCTTTTCAGGTTTGATCTTCAATATCACTCTTTTTTCTGTTGGAGACCTCCCAGGATATTTTTCTGCTCCAATATACTTTTTTGCCAATTTATCAATGTGTTTTTCGGCCTCATCCCCAGTTATTTGCTCTATCACTTTTCCTCTTATAGTAACCATATCGTATGGATTATTGTGATCAGTTATTGCCAATCCTACACGAGGATCGCGCGAGATATTCTTGTGCTTTAATCTACCTATCGCAGTGTTAACAAGAATAGATCCATTTTCGATATCTACCCATGTTGGCGTAACTTGAGGAGAACCAGCTTTCATTAATGTGGACATAAAGACTAAGTTCTTTTCCTTGAAGAGTTTTCGAATTGCATCGTCATTTATTTCACTATTGATTTGGGGGTTCATGATTTCTCTTCTCTAATAACTATTTTAATTTTTGCTGTTTGCATGGATCCTTACATTTCTCAGATCCGTCTAACTACCATCCCATTGGCACACGATGTTTATCAGTATTTAACGCTTATGTCCGGGGTTCAACTTCTTATTCCATGCTAGAAGAGAATAAATGGGTTATTTCAACTTCGAAAAAGTCTGACAAATTTTATACCCAAGTTTATAGCTACTAAAAATAGTGCCCAAGCTGCAAGAGCGCCAATCATCGATGCCCGATATGGTTCTATATTGTTCTGGAGTAATCCATAGTGAATTGATAACTTTGCTACAGAATATATCAGCTCAGAGATAGTGAATGCAGCAACCATTTTTTTTACATCGCCTTTTATTATTGAATAATCTTTCTTTTGAGTTAAAGGATCGATATATCTTTGCTTGTTATCTATATAAAAAAGAATTGCAAAAAGTGGAATATATACTCCGTATTCTATTGATAACGTCACGATTGAATTTACTAGATTATTACTATCATTTTGGGCATAAAGCTGAGTAGATAAAGCACCTACAAAGAAAGCAACTGTACCGGACAGAATTATGTTCTTATTAAAGAGAATATAATTTCGATATTTATCGTAAAATCGTCTAGTCTTTGTCCCTGAGCCCACGCTCCCTTGTATCATAACTAGAGTTTAATTACTGTTAGTGCTAGATAAATAGTATATTTGGCGGTTCGGTAAGACGCGACAAAAATGCAGTTTACTTTCAAATTAGTTTTCAAT
>JAKEIK010000012.1 GCA_022545895.1 Nitrososphaeraceae archaeon
ATTCGAAATACACTCTTCCGGAAGACAGGAGTTAAATGGTGATTACGGCCTATTCCTGGTTAAAAAGTAAAAATTTAGTCTTGGCTTTCGGAATGAACAGATTGGAGTCAAGCGACTCAAGGTGAAGTTTGGGGAGCCCAATCTGGGGTTGATAAACTGGTAGTAATTTGAACAAATAATTGAACAGTATCTTGACAAACTTAATCATGGGGAATGAATATATTCTCACCTCACCCAGCCGTGGGGAGGAAAAAATTATTAATAAGGCGAATTGATGATTCTTCTATAAGAATGCGTAATATCATACTATCGACAATGACCCTGTTTTCCATCTTCTGTGTCTTATATATTGAGCCTATTTACGGTCAGAGTTTTGAGAACTGGCGGAGCTACACTGATCCTGCAAAAAGATTTACCTTTTTTTACCCTCCTGATTTGGAAACAAAAGGAAGGGAAAATTTTCTAAGCAGCGTGGATCTGACTCTTGGTAATCAGAATTTTCCTAGAGAGTTTAAAATTACCATAACATATAACGATGATGACGCATCACTGCTAAATTATGCTCAAGGCCTCGAGATCTCACCAGACAATTATCTGCTAGCCGTAGAAGATCAACTGAAAGCATCTTACCAAATTTATAATTTGGAAGAAAAACTTTTACATTCGAATAATTTGTTTGGGTTTCCTACAGTAAGTAACAGTGTAGATTATACAAACTACCTTGTAGAATCCGGACGAACTAAGAATGTTCTTGCAATTGTTAACGGTAAAGGTTCATTTTTGTTTTCTTATTCCAATAATCTAGATGCCTACGACGAATATCTGCCAACCATCAATCAAATCATAAAGTCCATAGTGATTCTAAAATAAGATAGAACGCGACATCTTTTGAATTTCTTTAGAAATTCCTGATTCACAGTCCTCGTGATGTTTGAACGAAAGTTGAAGACGTTCCAAATTATCCCAATTATTATAGCGTACCTGGTGCAATGGTAGGAGCAAAGAAGGATTTTTTCGCCTTCAATCCTGCATTCTATAAGCCACAATAATTCCTTTACCGTCATCTCAGATCTGAACACTCTTGTAGTATGTTTGCTGAGTTATTCTGGAGGGCAGATTTAATAAGTCAATAGAAATAATTTCACTTTCCTGTTCTATATTTCATTCGATGGCACCGGCCGATCTGGTCAACGTCATTAGTTAGTCGTCTTTGTAATCGTACTTTAATCTAGACCAACATTTGTTTTAATCAAAGATATCTTTTTGTCAAAACCATGATATAGTTTGTTAGGCTTGGGTTGTAAGACCTTGACCGGGTTTATTTGCACAGGCTGGAGGTTGTTGACAACACCGATGTCAACCTCCGGCTTAATTCTAATCCACAATGGCAAAAAAATTATAGACTGGAATCTATTCTACTCCAGTCGCATCTAGCGGTTCGGATGAAACATTTGTTTTCTTGATTTCGACGATTTCATATATGACAAGTGCGGAATAGTTCACATGGCTACCATTCTGGATCGGCTCGGCAGTTGACGCGTACTTTATATTTATTAGTCTAAATTTAGTGTCCATTCCTTGTGTATTACTCACGAGCCATCTATTGATTTCATCAGTCAGCGAACCTATGCTCTGTGAAGATGCAAAACCTTGGGTTTGTATCATTAATAGACAGTAGCAATTATATCATAAAACAGTTCGTTTTATTTTTCAGACAATCTAAAAACATATGGTCTGGAGAAGAACTTTAAATATTACCGGCCGAATTGTTTATGGTAAGGCTATGGCATTAGCCTTGGATTGGAGAAATCAGTAATCTTAATCCTGAACCGCTAACAAGCTGATAATGCCTACCAGCAAAATTTGAATGGTGGGTGAGCAACAAAAATTAAAGGTATTGAATTTCTCTTATTGGCAGTAGGTGCCCTAGCGGGGGCCTTCCTCAGATACAAGATGGTATCGTCGCCTGTAGTGGTGGCAACGTTACCACTGAATATTCTAGCAGTAAACATAGTAGGTAGTTTTGTATTAGGAGTATTTTCAATATTATCGGGTGTTTGGAATCTTGACACAAAATACTTCCTTCTTATTGCAGTTGGGTTCTGCGGCTCTCTAACTACTATGTCTTCCTTTGCTCTCGAATCATTAAATCTTTTGGATAATAAACAATTTTCAATCTTTGGATTAAACATATTAGCAAATGTAGGATTGTCATTAGGTGCAATCATTTTGGGTAGGATCCTTGCTTCTACGGTCATGAGAATAGGGGTCAATTCATAATGCGAATGAAAATGTTGTATCTAACAATTAGGATTAAAAGGAATGATAAACTGCAAGGAAAAGGACTACACAATGTTCTATTGGACTTTCTATTAGATATCCATCAACAATTTTGTTACTTACGATTAAGGATGGGCACATAATCGTATAAATGATTCAAGATTTGCCGGGGAACGTAGGGAAAGAGTACACTTTACAATACCTAATCTGACTCTTCTCGTACTCGCGGGATGAATGCTATTCTATCAAAAATACGGGAATAACAGGGAAATCCTCGCCTACAGTCGCTTGCGTACATTTAGTTAATTCAGGATAATCGTTTGTACCCACAGCAGAGATGCAAACTTCTATCTCCTCAACTTCATTCACATCACTCTTCGGTATTTCGAAATATTTTGTCGAAGACTCTGTGTCCAATGCCCTTTTCTCATCCCCTTCGGCTCCGTCCAAAACACTGTCTTCTTGTGTTTGGTCCATGACTTTTATTTCAATTGCTGGTGGGACCGTATTATTATCAGCCCATATCGCAGGATAAACTAGTATGACAGGCAGGACATAGTTATCTTGTGATGACTGAGCAAATACTGGATAAACCAATCCCCCAACTAACAGTATCGAAATTGCGAATGTAACATATTTCCACATAAAATTACCAATGGAATGCAAGTATCTAATATTATCTGGCTATATTATTATCTAATTACCTATTTAGGGATACAATAAGGTATTCTAGTTTATCTAAGTTTGTATCTTTTCAAGCCTTTATGCTTCAAGCAAACCATCATAACCATCTATGAAGTGTCATAAACGGAAGAATGAATTGATTACGAGATCGTTTAAATTATTAATCCCATGAATAAACTTGTAGAGTTTCACTTAAATATCTGTGACTCGGAGACATACAAATGACTCTATCGATAAATTGTAAGGACGCAGGCGATCCGGTATGTACTCACACAATGTATGGAGAGACTGAGGAAGAACTGTTAAAGAATGCGAAGGAGCATGGTATCAAGGAACATGGCTATACCGAAGAAACTTGGAAGGATGAAATGTCCCATAATCTCGAACACTTTAGAAGCTTGATAAAGAATTCTTAGGAATACAATCTTATTTTATATGCGAGTAAGGAGACAGAATATTTACAACTCTGGTACTACTACTAAAAACTTACCTTCCTAATTTTCTCCTATCACTTTATGATACTCAGAAATGTTTTCAAATGATTTTATTTTTTCTTCCCCCGTTATTCTTATAGTTTCCACGTCGAATTTGCCTTTAATTTCAGCTAATGTATACGATGATATTATGACTTGGTCATTTTGAGCTTTTCCCTCTAATCTGCTAGCTAAGTTTACATGAGTTCCTATCACAGAGAACTGATCTCTTTCTGTGCTCCCAGTAAGACCAACTAGTACATTGCCTGTATTTATGCCACATTTTATGTCAACATCAATATCAGAATTAATAATGGCTTTCCATACATCTGTCCAGTTGTGCTTCACAGTGCGAAATGATTATTTTAGTTTTAAAGCGGCAAATATTGCGTTTATTGCTCCATGAGATTCATCATCTCTGTGTTCTGTAAACCCAAAGTATGCAAGTAGTCCATCACCCATAATCTTATCAACTACTCCTCCATATTCGTGTACAATCGGGATCGCCATTGCTAGATACTCGTTAAGGAACATTGCAATTAGTTCTGGATACTGTTTAAGTTTTTCAGATAGATTTGAAAAGTGACTGATATCCCAGAATACTATGGTTAAAATCTTATTCTGAATTGAGGGTGCATGAGGATTACTAAGATATTCGATAACAGCTGAATCTATCTGTCTCTGTAAACGAGTTAATATTTTTTGATTTTCTTGATCGAAGACCGAAGGACTGACGGCAACCAAGAATTTCAAACTTTCATCAGTAGTCATCTGGTCTTCATTTTTTGGAAGTGTTGTAATCAATCCTTCATGCGCTGGGCGTATGGAATAGTGGTTAGAGATCGGTGGTTGATCAGTATCAATCATTACTGTAGTTATGTTGCCTGGGAGTATATCATCACTTGAGGCAATCATGCTTGGGACTGACAGGTACCTGTTATATTAATTTCCTTAACTAAGTTAATTCAGGTCGCACGTTGGTACAATTATCTAAATGACTTGAGAAAGGTAGAGAACAAGAAATTATCTAGTTACACATTTGTACCACGATATAGAAATTTGGAAGTAAATAATAATGGTAGAATGAATACACTGAAAAGCTGGAAATATAATTATTTATTTATGAAAGTCAAGAGAATGTCAATGTCCGTCTTATCTTTTAATAGCAAAAGACCAAAGATAGGTAAAGATTGCTTTCTAGCATCCAGTTCCATGGTGATCGGTGACGTAGAGATAGGTTCGTGCTCATCAATATGGTTTGGAACCGTTATCAGAGGAGACGTGTTCCACATTCGAATTGGTTATGAAACAAACATTCAGGATAATAGCGTCATACATGTTACTAGCAATAAAAATCCAACTTTGATTGGTAATCGAGTGACCATAGGCCATTCAGTTACGCTGCATGGTTGTACTGTTAGAAATCATGTTTTGGTTGGCATTGGATCAATTGTAATGGACCAGTCTGAGATCGAAGAATGGTCAATATTGGCAGCTGGTTCTGTTGTAAAACCGGGAACAAAAATTCCATCTGGGAAACTCTGGGGAGGCTTGCCGGCCAAAGAAATACGTGATATAAGTGAAAAAGAGAGGGGATGGATCGAAGATTTGGCCGGAAACTACGTGAAATTATCTAGACAATATATAATGTGTGAGCGATAGACTACTGTAGGGCTACTGTAGAGCTACGTCTTTAGGATGATTGAAGTGACGAGAGTATTCCTGGATCTACTTGAAGAGCTGGGAATATATTCAATCTTGTAACTATTCCAGAACATATGAATTTTTTATCGGATTCGGTGGGATGAGTCCTCTGTCATGTCAAAATTGCTTTTTCATGTTGCTCGGTCATCTACCTATCACAATTGTGACAAGATTGATACCTGGATACTTAGCTCGCAGTCATAAATGATACAAAACTTTTAAGTAAGCTTGAGTTTAGACAACCATTGAAAAATTCTATCTCATACTTGATTATGATTGGTCTTTCAATCATGCTTATGGGTCTAGTCTATACGCAACCGGTTTTTTCATTAGAGCAAAATAACTCCTCTACTGCAGAACAGAATCGGAATATCGCATTCAGCCTTAATGCTCAAAACACTACAAGTAATGGATCAAATATATTTGATATACGCTTGCAGAATGTTACAACATGGCCTAATATCCACTCGAATGTAAAGACTGATTTTAATCCCAATGTTACCTCTCCAGAGATTCAAAGCAGCGCATTCATTCACCCCTTTGCTGTAGTTATCGGTGATTGCTATATCGGCAAGTTGGTTCTTGTGGCTCCTACTGCCGTTTGTAGAGGTGATGAGGGCACTCCTATCCATGTAGGTGATAGTTCCAATATGCAGGACGGAGTTGTACTTCATGCATTGGAAACTACTGATCACGGAAAGAATATTGACAGCAGAAGATTTTCTTCCAACGGTGATAGACTGTTAGGAAATGATTCACGCTTTAGCCAAGGTTATGCAATCTTTATTGGTGATCGAGTTAGTCTTGCTCACGATTCCATGGTACATGGGCCTGCATGGATTGGGAATGATACGTTCATTGGATTTAAGAGCGTGGTATTTAATGCTAGAGTTGGTAACAATGTCGCTATCGGTATTGGAAGCATAATAACTGGAGGAGTTCATATAGACGATGACAGATATGTTCCACCGGGCAGCGTCATTACAACTCAAGAACAAGCAGACTTACTGCCACCGAGAGTCGGTAGTGAATATGAGACTCTAAACAAGGCGGTAATTCAAGTCAATGAACGATTAGCCGAAGGTCTACTAGCAAAAGCGTATGACAGTCAATTAACAAATCTGATCAAACAAAGAGAGACACTAATAGAAGAAAGTATGCTGGCTATTGATAACGCCAACATTAACAGTACAGCTACAAAGTAATAATAACCACCAAGGTGTGGATTTATTACAGTAACGAAATCGAGTATAATAAGGTACTGAAAAAAGGAAAGGTACAGGGTCTAGACGGTACCTTCAAGTGTCTTGCTACCACCATCTTATTCTGACTGCTGGTTACTCATTAGCCCCTGCGCCTGCAGCTTTTCCCCGCAGAATACGGCTACATGGCTTCCGTGTGCATAATTCTAAAATCTTCTGAAGCAGTTTGTGTTGAATTGCTTAAGTTAACTACCGAATTGAATGACCTTCCATTGTCGTGTGGGGAAATTTTTTTGCGTTGATATACTATTAGCACCAGCCTCTCATCCAGTGTTATTTGAACAATACCGCTTATTGACTGAGCAAATTCCATATTAAAGAAGACAACTTACCCTTCTGATTCAATGCAAGGGTAGTAATATCAACATCAGCAACACCAGTATTGCATAGTACTACGATACCTCTATTAGTAGCTGGATTGAAACCCATAAAGGCATTGTAACCACCAATAGTCCCGCCATTATGCCAGATGATTTCGTTACCAAGGTTGGTAGTTATGAGCCATCCTAAACCAATATAAAGTTCTATATCACCATTCTTGCCTGACACTGCAATATTATTTGGTATTAAAAAACCGGTGCTATGTCTTATTAAATGTGATGTTTGCATTGCACTATCTAACTTGGTTTTAATTAATCCGATATTGGCTGAGATAAATTTCAAGAGATCATCGGCAGATGAATAAAGTCCACCGCCTGGAACAA
>JAKEIK010000095.1 GCA_022545895.1 Nitrososphaeraceae archaeon
AACTACATGAGTTTCGATTTTCAATGAATGCAGAATTTCAAGAGTTCTCAATCCGTATATGACGCCCGACGCACCCGATATCCCTACAACAAGTCTCAAGTAACTTTTTTCATCTTCCATCAGCCAAACTCGAATAACAAGATCATCCTATTCTTATTTAAATTGACACAAACCACATTCACAATTTCAAGGGTGAATAAGCAAACAAACTAGAAAGCTGACAATATGTCTAAACGTAGGATATTGTGGTACAAACAAGAGTTTATCACCCATCTTGAACTGGAATACCAATTTTTCACTGTTGTAATAATTGAGTACAGATTCATACGGGTAAGTTCAATGATAATCCGTTAACGTATTTCCCAGTTTCGTCGGGATTTTTACGATGCTGCTTCTCCAATGCATGGAAATACATATGATATGAAGCAGATGAATTCAATGCTTGCCAAAGATATATGAAGTTCATTAATATTTCCAATTGGTTACTTTTAAGTTCAAACATTAAAAATAGTATTGGCTAATCCAGTACCGTAACGAGTCTGCCTCCATTAAACGCATCTTTAGGGCGCTTAGATTGGGACTCGAGATATTTATCAAATGGAATTCCCTCGTTCTAACAGAAAGGGTGCTTTGACTGCTAATCTCATTCCTAGTAACAATGTCTTTTTACGGAACTCCTCATAAAATAACTACTAGCGATGAAATCCAGCTCTTCAACAATATTGCCTGTTTCAGACTGAATGATTATCAATATTTATAATCAATCAATAATATTATGATTTAGCCGATGTTAACAGTATTTGGTACAATAGCACTTGACACAACTAGGACACCTGATGCTACCGTAGATAGAATCCTGGGTGGTGCAGCAACCTTTGCGGCATTATCAGCACGATATTACACATCTACTTCAATTGTAGGAATTGTTGGGGATGATTTTCCTCCAGAATATAGTGAGTTGCTTGACCAGAGAGTGGATATTCTTGGAATTGTCACTAAATCAGGCGCTAGGTCTTTTCACTATGACTCTTCATTCGATCATGATCTCTCCCATAGAACAACTAACAAAACCGAGCTCAATGTGATATCCGGATACGAGCCACAAATACCCGAGCAATACGTTGATTCGGATTATGTTTATCTTGCAAATAATGATCCTGCCCAAAATATAAAAATGATGGCTTTGTTTTCTGACCCAAAATTAACTGTATGCGACACAATTGATTTTTGGATACAGAATAAGAAGAATAGTGTTATAGAGATGATAAACAGGTCAGACGGGGTAATAATAAATGAACAAGAAGCAAGATTGCTTTGTAATGAAAATAATCTTTTAAAATGCGGAAGAAACTTACTTTCGATGGGACCCTTGTTTGCAGTGATTAAGAAGGGTGAAAATGGAGCTATTCTCTTTCACGAAAAAGAGATTTATCCTTTCCCAGCTTTTCCTACTGAATTGATAAGGGACCCTACCGGTGCAGGCGATTCTTTTGCTGGTGCATTTGTGGGTTACCTTGCAAAGAATAACAAAATGGGCATCAGGTCCTTGAAAAAAGCTGTACTCCACGGGAATGTGATGGGATCTTTTGCTATTGAAGATTTTGGAGTCACGAGACTTGTAAATATAAAAAGGAGAGAGATTCTTGGCAGATATTCGAGATATGCTGAACTGTTGAGGTTATAGATACCAGGGAAAAATTCATTTATGAATTTGGATGGTTGGCAAGCAAAGAGAAGACATAATTACATGCCCAGTATAATATTTAATTTAACCTCAGAATTTGGTGATTACCATTAAGGAGAACACTGAAAAAATCATCAAATCCCTCGTTTTGGAACTTGATCTCTCAGAAAATGAAGCATTGATTTTCTTGTACATAGCAGAGAGAGGTAAATCAACTATTGGAATAATTTCCACCGATCTTCACATAGACGAAGAGTGTGTAGTCTCATCGATTCGTACATTGGTAGAACATGGCATGATATTCAACGTGACCAGCTCTGAATATGAAACCTTTCACCCCCGTTTCTCGATCGTTAATGGACATCGATTTAGATGTGACATGTTAGGTGTGCCATTCAAGAAAAATATCAAGATTGATTTACTGGGTGCTATGCTTGAAGCACGTTATGTAGATGCAAGAACTAAATATGGTGCTTGAAACATATAGACAATATTGACAGACCAGATTGATGATAAAATCGTTTACTTGGGAGTTATTAATATTAATGAGAATAGTAAAACAATAGGGGCGGTAGATATCTGGAGAAGTGTGTTAACAAAGGAAGTATTTTGCGAAGAGAAAAGGCTAGGTGTTCTCGAAATATCCGAAAACATTGGAATGCCTCGACTTGAACCAAATCAACAATGGGCAGTTGTAATAAACAGAAAAAGAAGTGGAAAAGACCGGTGGAAATTGATCAAGATTATCAAACAAGGAGATTTTACCTTCATTGATAACGATGATGAAACTAAGATCCCTGTCAAAGTCATGAATTACCAAGTAATAGATGAAGAATGGTGGAGTTTTTTGGTCTCGGATAAGGTTAACAGGACAGTCGACGTTATGTCAGAGGCAAGAAGTAGATGAAGAGGGAAGTTGACAATAGCAACCTGTCAAAAAAAATTGTAGTGTACGTTAGTAATTCGACTGGTGGGCAATTTGCTAGTAAGATAATTGGACATTTTGTAATAGATGATAAGAAATTTCGATTCATTGCATTGGCCTTTGGCAGGATAGGTGGGCACAATATTAACCTTCAATTACCTAAAACCTCTGTGAATAACCTCAAGAAAAATGGTTATGATCCAGAACTGGTTCAACTGGAAATACAGCAGAAGCTCCTCGATGGGGACATCATCATCTTGAGTGGGTCACGATCGCCGCCCTCAGTTATTTGATGTATCGCTTTGTCAACTAAAATTTTTGAAATGATGAGACTGGCATTGATTGATCCTATACGATTGCCCCTTCCAGTGCATTACCACATCCACAATTATTTCTCAAATTAGGAATGACAGGAATGATATCGGATATTAAATTAATAGTCCTTTCCACATTTTTTTTCAGTACCTCTATTATCTCTTTGGAACTTACAGGTATTTCTGACCAGACATCATAGTCAGTCACGGTGGAAATTGAAACATAACATATCTCAGCTTCCCTCGCAAGAACGCACTCGGGGATAACTGTCATACCGATTACATCCGCATGTAGAATTTCTCTAAAATATACTGATTCTGCCTTTGTAGAAAAGCGTGGGCCTTCAATGCATACGTATGTCTTGTCTTTATGGACATCGTATCCTAGTTTTTTTGCCGAATCATACGCAAACTGACTAAGTTCCTTGCAGAAAGGATCTGCGACTGAAATATGACATACCAGTCCTCCATTGTAAAATGTATATTTCCTATTTTTTGTGAAATCAAGAAATTGATTAGGAATTACAATGTTTCCAGGTTTTAATGTCTGTTGTAAGCTTCCCACTGCTGAAGGAGCTATAATGCGGGAAACTCCAAGAGATTTAAAGGCCCAAATATTGGCCTGACTGTTAACCAAATGTGGAGGAATGGTATGGGATCGCCCGTGTCTTGGCAGGAATGCAACCGGTATGCCCATGCATTGCCCGATCGTAATTTCATCTGAAGTACTCCCAAAAGGCGTATGAATTTTTATTTTCTCTTGATTCTCAATTAGCCCGCTATCATACATACCCGTGCCTCCAATGATCCCTATATCTGCAGAATATTTCATCAAAAATTAATCATACTCCAACAAAGAATTTACCTTGAAACCTCTTTTAGCTAATTCAGCTGTTCCTCCTAAATTCTTAATATCAATTACAAAGACAAATCCGACTATAACACCACCGAGACGCTGAATAATATTTGCTGCTGCAATTGCCGTTCCTCCCGTCGCGATGAGGTCATCGGCTAATAGAATTCTCTGCCCCGCCTTGATTGCATCTATCTGGACTTCCAGGACAGCTGAACCGTATTCAATATTGTACGGTTCAGAGACGGTAGGCCCGGGAAGTTTTCCCGCCTTTCGCATGAGAATCAGACCCTTATTTAGTTTCATGGCCAACAGAGATCCAATTATGAATCCACGAGATTCGATTGCAGCAACCATATCGATTTGATTCGGGACCAATTGCTCGCCGAGCCTTTCAGTGATATAATTTAGGGCCTCCTTGTTTCTTAGAACTGGATTAATATCCTTGAATAACACGCCATTCCTCGGAAAACCAGGCCATAACCCTACCAAGCTTTTGAATACATTATCTTGCATAATGTTTGCTTACTCTCAAGTGGACATATAATTAACGTTGCTAAGAACGTTTGAATTAGTTGTAGAACGAGTACACTAAAGGAGTAATTGTTTGCATTTTGGCGCCAGGATTAGTTGATATATTTCCAGTACTTGCCGCTAGTTATAGAAAGGTAAAAATTTACCATTCTTGCACAAATAATGTATGCCTATTACAGATGCAACCAAGAAACAGATTGCACAGCAGCGTATGTTGTTTTTCAAAATTTGTTTTAACTGCGGAGGGAAGAACCCCATCCTTGCAACCAGATGTAGAAAGTGCCACGGAAAACACATGAGATTGAAAAATAGAACACTGGGTGCTAAAAAGTAAGGCCTATTTATTAGTAATAATTCAAATCTTTGAAGTTGTCTACCTTTAAAGATGGAAGATTACTATCACAATTAAGAGAATGGAAAGAGCGAGATTTTCAGGATTGTTTCAATCCAAATATTCTGTCAAAGTAATCTGATTGTTCCTGCTCACGGTGATTTGATTCTCCTTCGTCAACACCAGCCAAATCCTTTGCTAATTTCTTCTTGTATCCGAGCTGCATTTGTCGAGCGATTTGTATTCTTTGAGCTTGTGGCGAGCCGGCGCCGTGCATTGATTCGGTCAGATAGCCAACAGCATTTCTACCTAATGTCATATTTTCTATCAACCTCAGTATACGCATCCTATTTTCCGTTGAGACTCCTTTACGCCCTTTGAGGTATTTTTCGAGCAAGGGACCAGTGTAAGGACTTCTAAAGTCCTTCTCAGAAGGCATAGTTACCATCAGCCCCCCGGCTATGTCCTGTGCGAGTCTCCCTATTTCATATGGAAATCTAGTTACATTGTGTTTACATACGTTAGCCAACATGTCATCGTTTTGATAATTTCCTGCCGGCATTTTATGTGCTTGATGTGACGATGCAATACCAGCAGCAAAAATAGTTTCGTTAAGGTGGGTCATTTCCACCAATTTGTCTTTTATATGTGAAGCATTGGAAACGCCATTATAGTCAGCTACGGCAGCTGCTGCTCCTATGAGAACATCACCCAAGCCTGTTTTACACACATAACTTCTTCTATGATAACATGTAAACCGCTCAACTAGCATTGATGCAAATTCAACTTCACCGTCCATAAAAATCCGTTCATTTGGGATGAACACATTATCAAGAATCATCATTGCTTCTTGCCCAGAAAACTTTGCATTTCCTGAATCTATATCGCCCTCTTCAGTACTCCGAGTGTCGCAGGACTGTCTACCGTAGATGTAAGTAATGCCTTCAGCATCAGCCGGAACGGCTCCCACCAAGGCATAGTTTTTGTCCTCTTCCCTCAAACGCATAGTGGGCATGACTATAATCCAATGCGAATTTATACATCCAGTTTGATGAGCTTTTGCTCCGGATATATATACACCAGAGTTATCCCTTTTAGTAACATGCACAAACATATCTGGATCTTCCTGCTGAGAGGGTGTTAAACTACGGTCTCCTTTAACATCAGTCATTGCTCCCCCAATTACTAAGTTTTCTGATTGAACCATCTTGACAAATTCTTTGAATTTCTTGTGATAATCAGTACCATGCTTAAGATCGATCTCATAAGTCGTTGAATATATGGAGTTCAAGGCGTCCATTCCTACGCATCGCTGAAAACATGTCCCAGTAAGCTGACCTAGCTTCCTTTGCATCCTATTTTGGTTTACTAGATCATCTGCATTTTCAACTATGTGCAAAAATCTGTTAATGCTTTTCCCGGTCATTGGTGATAGTGTAGAGCCCAATTCTGGTTCTTGAATAGCCAACTCGTACGTTTCAGCAACAGCATTAATTGAAGGCCTTATCATTGGATGATCTACCGGTTCCTTAACTAGTTCACCAAAAAGATAGACTTTCAGATTTCTGCCTCTCAAACTGTCGATGTAGTCTGAACCGCTCTTGATCGGCATAACGATGTTATTGTCTTGTGCATGATATTTATATATTGTACTCTATTGCTGGGCGCAACAAATATTAAAAAATATCCTCATAAACGATAAAAGCGACTGAAATTGAGATTTTCTGATGCAAAAAGAGATCAGTATAGGATCCTTGCAAGAGAAAATGGATATAGAAGTCGGTCCGCATACAAACTTATCCAACTTAATTTGAAGTACAAGTTATTTAGAAAAGGGGATGTGGTCGTGGATATTGGGTGCTCCCCTGGGGGTTGGCTTCAGGTGTTATCTGAACAATTAGGAAGTACTGGAAAAATCATGGGTGTAGATCTTCACTCAACAGAACCGTTGAAAAATGTCATAGTATTGCAGAGAAGTGTAGAAGATACAAGTCTAGCTGGTGACCTTCTTGAGGCAACAAATCAATATTATGATGTATTTTTGTCAGACCTATCTCCTCGAGTGAGCGGAATATGGGATTATGATCATGTGAGACAAATATCTCTTTCATTGAATGCACTTCAATTAGCTCTCAAGATCCTTCGCAGCGGAGGTAGTGCCATCTTCAAAGTATTTGAAGGTGAAATGGCCAACGAATTCAAAGAAAAAATCTCAGACAATTTTGCAAATATAATGATTAGTAAGCCAAAGGCAAGCAGACAGAAAAGTAGTGAATTTTACATAGTCTGCAAAAATTACATTAGACAAGAGATAATGCATTCATTACCGGGACCTAGAATCTAATTACTCATTACGTTTATTTGCAAAGAAACGACATGTGACTTAAAAGCTAGAGAAAATACGCTGAAGATAAGATGGTTAGAGAGAATCTCCAAGGCCAGGTGTCTGTTTTTCGAGTTTGGCGATCTTCCTTGCTAAGTTTTCCATTGTACCCGGGATATGACATTTACAAAGACAGTCATTGCAATCAAGATGATTTTTGTTTTTACAATCGCTCGAAACTTCATGCTCATTCATATCAAAAATTTTGCTTATTTGATCCTTATTTTATTTTTGTTATTTGTCACCGTGTAATTAGTAAAACAAATGTAATTACTACTAAAATTCACTGACGTTATTACAAAAGAATATGATTGAAGAATAATATGTGACTTGATTCGTTATTGCTTAAATGCGATAGGTGTCCAATCTCATCTTGGTACTAATGAAGCAGGATGGGTTGAGTTCGATATGGCTGTGCAAATTGTGTAAGGCTAATTTTCTCTTTCTCTCTGACGTAGAAGACCACACTAAAAGAAGTGGCCACACGCTAATTGACGAATATGACTTGTCATCCGGCAAGCTCTTGCATACCATCGACAGCTGAGATCGGCGTTCTTTAACGTATCAAGTACAGAGGCATTGCGCTTTTGAAGGATTAATATAAAGTGGCAGGAAGATTGAATTCGAGCCGGGGTCGCCTAGCCTGGTAGGGCGCAAGCCTGGAATGAATGATTCTGATCAAGAAAGCTTGTGACCTGTGAAGGTCTCGAGGGTTCAAATCCCTCTCCCGGCGCTCAACTTAGTTTGAGCTGATAAGATCATTACAGCAAATGAAGTCGATAATAAATGGAACAATGAAATCGGTTAACTTCATGATCCTAATATCCCACAGCATGGGAATACTAACCTCAAGACAGATCGCTAGTCAACGCAAAAATGTGATATTTGAGTTGGATTCGGCAGGAGAATAATGTCAATGTACTGAACTAGGAACATTCATTTCCAACCTCGTGGATATGTGCCTGGTCTCATTATCAACCTTTTGGTGCTACAGGCAATTCCCTTAGTATTTTCTTTAATTACGTCCCCTTTCATCAAAGTCTGACCAAGCGCAATCAGTTCCCATTTTAATGTATAAATGCCCACCAATTCCTGCTCATCGAGACCTTTTTCAAATGCCACTATCCCTGGCACTGCCAGTTGTGCGCCATGACAGATGGCATCCACCGCTGAATCTTTGACCACAATTGCACTAATACCATTAAGACATTCCTCGACTGGGATTACTACCTTACGTAAGAGTTTGTCTTCACCTTTCTCTTTATAGGTCTCAAAAGCATCTACAACATCATGTAATCTAACTAATCCGTTCGTTTCTTCGCGAAAGTTACTGACGCGGGTCCGACGAAGTTCGAACATGGTTGCGCCAGAGCCCAAGACTTCCCCGATGTCATAAATTAACTTCCGAACATATGTTCCGGCTTGGCATAGGATACGAAGTAGTAGATTATTATCTTTTTGCTCTACAAGATCTAATTTGTAAATAGTTCTGACGCGAGTGGACCTCTTCACAGAGGATCTCTGCGGGGGTCGTTGATAAATCTCCCCTACAAATTCGGCAAGAACATTAATAATATTTGTGTGGTCATCACTTGAATGAAGTCGCGCTATTGCGTAATATTCTTTGGGTCCCAAAAGTAATACACTAAGTGCCTTCGTGGCATCGCCTAACCCTATCGGCAACAATCCGGTCGCGCCAGGATCCAATGTCCCGCTATGTCCGGCTTTTTCTAACTCCAGAATTCTTTTTACCCATGCGACAACCTCATGGCTCGTAGGACCTCCTGGTTTATCCAATAATATGATACCATAGTTTAGCAATTCTTTAATAGGTCGGTCGTGGGGCGGGTATCCAAATTTTTTATTTGTCACCTCATCGGCTATTCTAATGAGCTCACCAAGTCTGTTAGATGACATGTTCAATGCAAGGTCCTACTATACCACTCTCGTCCTTTTTACAATTTCTTTACAAATGTCTATAAGTGACTTTAGCGTGAAAAGTTCCGTATTTAGTACGAAATCAAATACTTCCAAATTTTTTCCGAATTCAGAGCCATAAATTTTCTTGTAAATTACCTTATTTTCCTCATCTCTTATTCTGATTACATCCAAAGCTTCTTGAACGGAGATGTTGTCACGCCTTGCCATTCTTTCTGATCTGCTTGTTTGTGAGGCACTTAGCCAAAATGTCATCGGATTTCGTGTCAGCCATGGCAAAGTGTAGCTTGTAATTACTGCTCTACCTCTTCCAACGATTTTCAAGAGCATCTTGTCCACTGCAACATCAAAACTGGTGTCGTTCTTTCTTTCTTCCATGAATTTTATGGCCTCAGGAGTGTCCCACCAGTCCTTATCTGTTACCTGGTATCCTCTCTCTCTTGCAATATTTTTTAGAATGTCCCCTCCATTATACACAGTAAAATTGAATTCTTTAGCGAGTTCTTCTGCGAGAGTAGTCTTTCCAACAGCTGCTGACCCAGATATAACGATACTAAGATTGTCGTCCGAATGATAGTTGTTATCTCCACGCGATTTCACTGATTACTTACTCCGTTATTCTCTACAAGACTGCTACAGCAAGATTATATATTTGCATCACAGAATTTGGGAAATCGCAAATTTGGTAGCGCCATCCAGATGACTCGCCCATCTTCTTAATCTCTCGTCAGTATCCTTGCAATAAAACTAGCCGTATCTTCCGATGATCCCTGATGATTGTCAACTATCTCGAATGCCGAACCACTCAGGATAGAAATTGTTGATATCATCGAGATTGCAAGCCCTAATTCCTTTTTTATTTCATCAATCGACACCTTGTCCCTATGACGTGACTCGTCTTTTGCTCTTCTTGCAAGAATTTCTTCCGGGGTTGCAGTTATTAAAATGAGGTTTCTAGGCTTTAGTTTGTGTATAACGTTTTGAGGAATCCCCGGGAAGAAACCTGATGACGTTCTTACAAAGAGGTGAGTGTCAACTATAACTAAATCCTTTTTAACAGAGCAAATATAATCTGCTGCTAGATTCTGCAAATTTTGTTGTCCAGAAAGTGATAATTTCCTAATTTGATCTCTATCTGCTATCCCCATTTTTTTTGCTTCACTTAACATCACACTTCCGAATACAACAACAGTCGTATTATATCCAGATTGAAGCAGAATGTCTCTAGTTTTTGTGATCACAGTGGTTTTTCCAACACCAGGAATACCCACCACTATGGTAATTCGTTTAGGTTCTACCAAGCAGTGCCGCCAGTTTTGGCATATGTGTATCTACCTGTTCTCGGATTAGCAAGTTGTAGTAATTCACCAAAATGTCCACCATAAGCAGTATCCCAATCCCGCTACCAAATACGCTAAGGACGTCAGATACGGCAGCCAGTAACCCTATGACTATACCTCCAGCAATAGTAACTGAAGGAATATACTTTTGTAGTAATGATTGGACAGAACCCTGCGAACGCCTAAAACCTGGGACTTGTACATCTGCATCTAAAAGGTTTTTTGCGGCGGACTTTGCAGACAATCCCCCCAGCTCAACCCAAAGGCGGCCAAAAATAGTAACGATCGTCGTCAGGAAAATTACATATACAACTGCTCTAACTGGATCTTGCACTGCAACCTCCAAACTCCTTGGAGACGTAACGTAATAGAGTATGCCTCCTGTGGGAGATTGGGGGCTACTAGGATCATATTGAGCAATAAAATTAAACAAAGGATTAGCGTTTTCTGGGTTGTAGTTAGCCCAAAGCATCTGTCCCATAAATACCGCGTTAGCAAGTAGAGCAGAGGATAATATCACGGGAATATTAGATGTATACAGCAGCTTGATTGGGTATACCGCAGTAAATCCTCTGTATTTTGTCGAGACGATTGGTACATCAACGTGAATCCCCTGCACATATACAAGCACCAGCAATACTGTACTAGTGACAATTAATCCAAATATACTTGGAAGCTGGCCAGCTCTGAAAAATACTTGGGACAAATCTCCATGAACAGCTGAATCTATCAGAAATGGAAATATTCCAACCGGACCGTCCTGCGCAGGCACAGGGCTGAACAGACTCCATAAAATCCCCTGAGCAACGCCGGCCATAATGAAAAGACTTATTCCTGACCCTAGTCCCCATCCCTTTTGAACCAACTCGTCAAGAAACATTACAATTATGCTAGACCCTACTAATTGAAGTATCAAGATCGGTATTAGCGTTGGGCTTGCAAGAAGATGGCCATAAACGCTTACCCCATAGAGAGATCCCTCAGCAATTATTACTATAATCGTTACTATTTTTGTTGCAGACGTGAACAAGGACCTGTCGTCAGGGTTCTTGAAGTTAAGTTTTATCAAATCAGAACCTTTTAGCAATTGCATCAACAATCCGGCAGTTACAATTGGTCCAATACCAAGTTCAAGTAACGTTCCTTGTTGAGCTGCGAAAATTACCCTTGCAAATTGTAAAAAATCGAACTGTGGAGCGCTAGTCACGCCGTATAACGGAATCTGGCCCATTACAAGATAAGCAAATAGTGCAATTCCAGACCAAACAAATTTTTCGGTGAGAGTTATTTTCTTCTTAGGTTTCTCTACCTGAGGAATGTATCCTGATACTTTTTTGATTATTTTCCTTACAATGCTTTCAGTGTGTACTGTGCTCATCTAAAATAATTTTACCTCCGTTAGACTCAATCTTAGTTCTTGCGTTTTCAGATACAGATGCCACCTTAATTATTAGCATTCTATCCACAGTACCACCCCCTAAAAGCTTGTTTATTCCCAAAGAGGACAAATTTAATTCGACAGTACTTTCTTTTTCAACACCATTATTCGAAGTTATAAGGGAAGACAAATCTCGCAAATTAGCCCATTTTTTAACGACGTTGCGACTGTAAGATTTCGAAGAGGGGTGACCAAAATGGTCGGGCTCCTCAATGACTGTCCTGATCCAGAAGTGTTTGTGTTTTCCTGCACCGCCTACTCCTCCCCTACTGCCAGATGCCCGATGCTGTCCTATTTGACCCCAGCCACAATATCTAGTCCCACGCTGTCTTCTACTTTTTCTTAATCTAGTAGCCATTTCTAATTATAATCCCCTATTGGTAAACCTAAGGTATAACCAAAGCCACTAATAATTCCATAATTAAGGATTACTATTTTATAACATCCTCCTTACAAGATCTGACAACTCCTTATTCTTCCCTAGAATTCCACCATCAGAATATGCCTTTTTCGTCTTCCTTCTAAATCCACCTCTTGGCGGATTCAATCTGAAAAATGGTTTAATGTTTTTTAACTCAGATATTTTGACTTTGTCTTCGACTATCGCAGCGACTAATCCCTCTATATTTCCATAGTCGTTGGGAACGTCGGAGTCGGATATAGGAGTTGAGCCTATTTTTCTGGCTTTCTTCAAAAACAGTTCCTTAACAATGGTCGAGTCAGCCTTACTCCATGCAATCATTTCGGCTATTTTTCTCAACATTCCGATGTAGACTGGCGAATCAGGTACCAAAGTAGCACTAAATTTCTTCTCAAGATTAAGATTCCGCAGAGTCAAGTCGGCCCAGTATGGAATATTGACTGTCCCTCTGATTCTAACAACTAACAGTGCCATCTAAATCAATCAGCCAGTTTTGTAAGTTCCTCT
>JAKEIK010000096.1 GCA_022545895.1 Nitrososphaeraceae archaeon
AACTATTGTAAATATTAGTTCAATGGTTGGAAGATTTGGCGTTCCACTTAATGCTGCGTATGTTTCTAGCAAATTTGCATTAGAAGGACTCTCTGAGTCTATTTCATTTGAGCTACAGGAATTTGGAATAAAGGTCATACTTGTTGAACCAGGAGTTATCCAAACTCATTTTTTTCAGAATCTAAAGATCAGGGGAAATGATACTAAATCACCTTATTATAAATTAATGGACATTAGAATAGCATTTTTAAAAGCGGCTATGAAAAATAGCGTATCTTCTAGTGATCAAGTTGCGAACACCATCCTCCATGCAGTGAATTCTAGAGATCCTGATATGCGATATGTAATTGGAAATGATGCCACAAATTCCATTCATATGAGAAACTCATTATCTGACAGAGAATTCATGAAATGGATTAAAGATGGTATGTTTCATGGTAAGGGATTTGCAAGGTAAAGGTCTTCAAATTAGTGTTCTTTTTCTAGATATTTACGGACGCCCGTCATTATGGGGTCAAGATACCTAGATAACGAAATTGACAAAAGAGCGATTCCAGCACCTAATAATGCGCCGCCTATCACATCAAAGAAATAATGGTCACCCACATAAATTCTGGATATACATACGAGTGCTGCCTCACATGCCAGTATTATAGAAAATACTAGCTCTTTTTGCCTTCGAAATAGTAAAATGAGTATCAATGCCCCTGCAGCAACGACAGAAGCATGACCTGATGGATATGCAAAATCTGTTTTCTCAGGAATCTGAATTTCCAGTCTTTCTACTGGCGGACGGTTTCTTTCGAATAAATTCTTAAATAATGTGTTTAGTGGTATTATAATCAAAAATGAAATGACGATAATTACAGCAATTTTTTTTCCTCTCCACCCTGCAAAAATACTCATAAACACAATTACGGCCGACCACACTATTTCTCTGCCATACATTGACAGTAAAATCATAAAATCATCTGTAAGATTAGAGCCAGAGTTATAGATGAGTGATGAGATTGATTCATCGAAGGCAATAATAGATGGAACTTGGTATCCGAATTTGGGGGAAACCGCAATACCCGTTACTATGAATACCGAAATGCATATAATTGTCATGGTTACATATTTCAACACAACACCATAAGATGAGATACAATATATTTCATGATATTGGATACACTTCAGAATTAATGTGGTTATGGCCCATTTCATGTTCTCGTGAGCACTCTTTGATATCTTTTGTGCGAATTAGCACGCATCCGATCTTTAACTGCTCCCAATAAATATTATCACCATATCTATACTATCTGCAACATTGTAATTTTTCTATTCTCTTGTCATTATCTACGATGTTACTAATTACAATTGGTTGTAGTTTGTTACCAATATAGGAACGTCACAAGCAATCTTTTTGGTTAGGTAGGCAGTCGATAAAAGTAATCATAATTAAATTTTTTTATCTAGTGCAAAGCCGTTATACAAGGAAACATTTGACAAAATGTTCAAATTCTCTCATATAATACTTGAAACTAATGAAAAAGTGTACTCGATGTAATATCTATTCTAAGATAACTTATTCTTGTGATCACACAAATAATTTAGATATGTGCCCAGAATGTTATCAGGAAGTTCATTGGAAGTTAACTAATTAATGCTATAGCCTCTTGGATCGGAGGGCGCCTAAGGAAATTTGATAACGAATTATGACTACCTTTTATTTACTATGGCCAAAAAGAATAGCACTAAAATAGAAAGTGCCATAGAAGGTATTACAATGTCAGTAAAGGGATTGTCCAATGGTATACTGTGCTCTAAATACTCATAAAATAGAAAAATACCAAATAGAAGAAATGCTAAACTGGCATACAGTAGTTTTCTTAGATGTGTGTTCCGGTAGGCAGAAATCGATAAAGCAATTAGTATAGCAGCGAAGATTGTACCGACAACATATAGGAGACTCTCAATCAAATCAAATAGTCCATTTTCAGGTAAAAATTCCAAAATATTTACAACAACTATTTATCTTCGTCAGATAGAGACAGGAACATTTCAATCAATCTATTGCTCCATTTATCCCAGAGATTCGGATGGTGAGTCTTTAACAATTCCAATATGTATTTAGAATCAATCGAATCATTACACAGTTTGTATCTCTTGTACTTTCCTTCCCTAACTTCATCTATTAAATTTAAATCAATCAATCGCTTAACGTGCCAGTTTACAGACGGTGCAGATATTCCTAATCTTTTTACAATATCCGTTTGTGTTGGATATTTTTGTTCAATAATAAACATAATAATCTCTCTTGGTGTTTCTTGGTTTAATACCCGGAAAAGTAACTTTTCATGATCTTGATAGGCTCCTGATTGAAAATGTAGTTTGTACAAGCCTTCTCTAGCAGAAGTTATCTTTCCGCTCTTTTGAAGCTGATAAGAATGATATTGAACAGATCCCATCGATAAGGACAACTCATTTCTTATCTGCCGAAGATAGCACCCAGGATTTTTTTGAATAAAAGTCAATATCCTCTCCTTGGTTGAGTTTGATTTATCTTCTAATAAGCCGATTCACCTCGTTAATTGTAATACCATGGTAGGGTGACTCTTTGTTAGTCGATTCTAGTATTTAATTCATTCATTATTAGTTACCAACTGAAACGTAGAGCTTTGATTTCCATTAACAACGGTTATAGACTTGTATTATATTCCTTATTAGATTAGTTTTTATTGAACCGTATTTACATATTGTTAAAAAAATTAACTTGCTATCTTTAAATGCCGGTTTTTCTTCCACGCAAATAATTTAAAGTACCGAGAACTCCAATCAAGAAAGATGGTACTCCAAATGCAACAGGGAGGACATTACCCGGATTGAGATTTAATTTTGGTGATACTTCAAGATTGATTCTAGAACTAACGATAGGAGATGAAAAGGATTTCTGTTTTCATTAAAGAGAACAGAAATTGTATATGAACCTGCCTTGACGAGTCTTACATTCCATTCTAATGGAAGTGATTGACCCGGACTGATTGACGGAATGTAAAGTCCTTTTTCTACGCTCCAGTCTTCCAGATCAACAGGAATACTATCTTTAACATCAACGATTGAAATGTACGCGATTCCATCAACTGTACCATTACCGGTATTTTTATTGGACTTGAGATAGTTGAGGGCTTGCATTAATTATAATATATTTACTACC
>JAKEIK010000097.1 GCA_022545895.1 Nitrososphaeraceae archaeon
ACTAATGGTAACGCTATGATCGTCCAATATCTGGCCTTTCCGATCTTCCTGACGTATGTACTGAGTAGGAATGCCGATACTATCCAGACTGATATGAATGATAGTATAGAAATGATATCCAGCATAGGTCCGAAATGAATTGCTAAATCTGCACGTGGAAGGGCAGTCAAACTGGTTTGAATCGGATATGGTTTTATCAATGACGGTTGATTCATTAACACGTTCGTTGCATAGAAGAGTGAAATTATTATGGATAAAGCCAGTAACGAAAAAGATACTGAATATAGTAAGAGAAGTTTATTCATTCTTACCATAATCCACACAACTAGACTTAGCACCAGAAGCAATAGGAAGAATAATGCGGAGATATGACTAACGAAAATGGCTGCAAAAAGTGAGAGGATGTTGTAATTTTGGGAAACAACTATTGATAGCATTATTATCGCGAGTATGGCAATAAGTGAGATTTGAATCATGAAAATTATAAGGTAAGAATTTTTTATTCCTAGGGCACCTTTTAACTCAGAACCTGATTCTTTCCCTGCAATAAATCCAAGTATTACAACGGAAACTCCAATGAATAGTAACGCTAGGCTGATAAAGATACTGACATTCGTACTTGTGGGAAATTCTTGAGTACTGAATGCTATATACTTGACTATGGTTGAGTCAATAATCATGATTGATACTGCGGCGAAAATTACCATCAACGCCCTTTTTCTAGTAATGGTTATGCTGAATCGAATCATGTTTTAATTATCCAATTCGGTATAAGACGCAGATAGGATTTCTTGATTTCAAACAAGTAATAATAATATCGGAAATACTCTTAAGGAACTTTTTTTCACATTGCATAGCTGCTAAAATGCTTAGAATTCTAGATAGTACAATCAATTTAAATTTGTACATCTTGCTATCTTTATCAGCAACTTACTATATTACTGTGCCCGTCGTAACCGGATATAATGTAGATTTTTATTCGAAAGGTGAATCCCCATTTGGTATATCTTATGGTGATTGGGTAGCGAAATATTGGAATTGGGACTTGTCTATTCCACAAAACCCGAAATCAAACATCCTTCTTGGCCTAAATGAAAATGGATGCCTGGTTCACAGGGAAAATTCTATGGTTATGTTAGTTGATACCGCTGCAGGAGGTATTTGGAATCAGAAATGCACAATATCCCATAATGCAGCGATACTAATTCCGATTTGGACTGGAGAATGTGACCAGGGAACAAAGGCTTTTGAAACTTACTCATTCAAACAATTATCAGACTGCGCCAGAGGGTATGATTTAGGAAAAGTCAAGGGACAAGTAAAGATGGACGGCATTCCTGTTGCAACGTTAGATGCCCTAGATTACAAGACAAATATTATGAACAACGTGACTGAGGTGTATACTAAGGGGTTCAACGCTACAGTTCCAATTAACAGTCATTTTATAGTTGAACGATATGGCACATTTCCTGGAGCAGCACACGGATGGTTTGTATTCTTAAAACCTCTTCAACCTGGAAATCACACGGTCTATTACCAAAATAGTGTGGAGCCTACTACCCTTAGCGGAGCTGGAAATGTAAATTCTGCACAATTTACATATCATTTTAAGGTTGAATAAGCATATCATATGACGTCGGTTCTCGCCAAGTTTGTCATTCTGCATTTTAGCCGGTACCATGAATACATCGCCCCTATTTCTTCTCCAATCTGCATAACCCCATGATTGCCACCATTTGACTACCCAGTCTGGATAAGACTTGACAAAGATGGTCTCGCTGTCATTGTAGAACATATTGTGCCTAATTTAGTTATGTCTGGCCATTACTTTACTTCTAGAGCACAGAATTATGTTATTGCGGCTATAGTCAAAGCACCTGTCAGTACTGAACCTCTTAAACTATAAACAATCTGTCTTTTAATCAACCTTCTAAATCATCCTTTTTAGTTTCATTTCTTAAGCTCAGTCAACATTGTTGTGCCATTCGACTCCGCTTGTATATTTACTTTGTAAGTTACTTCTGAACGATAGAATGGCTGTTCTCCTTTGATATGAAGGATGTGTTCACCTACTGGAATTGAGTTTGGTTCTAAATATATCCAGTATCCATCAGAAACGGCCTGAGTAGGGCCACTTTTGTTGGTACTAAGAATGTTATCTTTAGCATAATTGATGTCAAACAAGGGCGCCTGTATTCTTTGGAATTGTATTTCCTTACCATCTAATTCTGCTCCAATATAGGTTGCCGCACTAATATCTGAATCAAGTGCTTTCTTCAAATCAGCTTGGGTAGTTGCATTTGACAAATCCAGAAATGATATTTCTCCATTAAGCACTGGAAACAAGATTCCCTTATCTGCAGGAATTGTTACTGTCCTATTTCCTACTGAATTGTATGCTCCAGAGAGGAAAAACACTGGTTGATTTGGAGGTTGAAACTTCATGACAGACGTACCATTCGGGTCAAGCAGTGGGTTGTTGTAATATCCTGAAAAGGAAAACGCCCATTTCCACCATCTTGCCGTCCAGTCTGATAATGTTACATTAAATGCTTTTGTGCTATTTGTCACAGGTATACTGTTATAATATAGCCAGATATTGACACCTATCAGAATAGAAAGGACGCTAGCAAGACCGATAATGATTACACCGTATTTTGATTTTACTTTGAATCCTAGCAACTAGAGTCGAAGCTCCCTTTATTTCTCTAGATAATCTAAAATAAAAATAAGTATGATAAAAATAGCTTGTTTAATTCATGTCTTAAAATCCGCTAGAAAAGAGTCAATAAAATAGAAAATAAAATAAAAATAATCCTAGGACTGAGTTAAGCTAGGTAATGGAAAGATGATAATTCATAGCAATCTGAATCTTACCGCTTCTGCATGAACCATACGAGCTGATTTCATGTCTTCCTTCCTCTAGTACATTAGGCTTGAAGAACAGCCAGTAGCCGTCACTTACGTAATCCTTTCCCCGTAGCCTAAAAAACGGAGTTAGGATTCTAGATGAGTCCTGACCTAGTTGTTTTCCATTTAGACTAACATCTAGTTTCTCTTTTGCTACAATGTCGATTTCTTCCTTTGCTTCTTTCAAATCGGGACCAATCCAGTTTATGACTGACATAAGCATTGGCTTGTCTTTATTTATTTTAAAAGAGCGCTCCTTAATGTCGTCATTCTGCATTTTAGCTGGTATCATGAATACCTCACCCCTATTTCTTCTCCAATCTGCATAGCCCCATGATTGCCACCATTTGACTACCCAGTCTGGATAAGACTTGCCAAAGATGGTCTCGCTGTCATTGTAGAACATATTGTGCCTAGTTTAGTTATGTTTTGCCATTACTTCTACAGCTCCGAATTGTGTTATTGCAGCTATAGTCAAAGCGCCTGTCAATACTGAACCTGCTAAAATTATGAACAATCTAAGTCTTTTAAACAATCTTCTAAATCACCTCCTTTTTCCTAAACACC
>JAKEIK010000098.1 GCA_022545895.1 Nitrososphaeraceae archaeon
AAGTCATCTGGAACTGCAGTAAGGATAATTCCTGGCTTTGAGGCGAAGATTTTGGCTAACGGTACATTGGATTTTCCAGAGGAGTATGCAGGCCACTTCCTGGTAGCAAGCTTTCATACAAAATATGGGGCCAAGGACATGTGGTACAATGCCCTTAAAATAGCAATTGAAAATACACGCCCTAATTCGTTAGGCCATTTGGCGCCTGAGGAATCATTTGACTTGAGTTCCGAGGAATTGAGTGAATTGGCCGATTTGATCGTTAAATTCAAAATAACGGTGGAGCTTAACGCCAAGTATAGAAGACCGCCACTTCACTGGCTTCGCATATTTAAAGAAAAGAATGTAAACTTTCACTTAGCAAGTGACGCACATAGACTGGAGGATGTTGGCAATTTTGATCCCATATTGAATTTAATTAATTTCGTGGGAACGCAAAATTAGTGTATCGGTGGATTTGGAAAACTAGTGGGCATCTATATCGCACAGGTTATTACAGACATTTACTAGAAGTTTATATATGAGCGCAACTTGATTCCCTCGACTCACTCAGCCATGAACTCACATCAAGAGATCGGAAACATTTTTTCAGATTATCAAAGACTTAAGGATCCGATCATTTCTGAATTCATATCTTCTATTCCCACAAACATGAGTGAGGCTGCTTCAACCGTTCTGAAATCGTTCTCTTCTGAAAATACGATTGTTAAGAATAGGGCAGTTCTCAAAAATAAAATGAAGCAGTTTCATTTGGAAGCTAATACACTTGCAAAGGTAGTTAGTGAGGCTATTGATTTGGCAGATCAAAAAGAAACGAAAATTCTTCTTGCGATCCACCAGCCTAATCTTTTTGCATATAGCGGAGTATTCAAGAAGATCATTCTACTCCACGCCCTCAAATCACGCATTATAGAAAAGGACCCAACGCAGAAGGTTATCTCTATGTTTCTTATCATTAACCATGATTTCATGGGAGATTTCTGGACACGAGTAGCTGAGATGCCCAGCATAAGAAGTTCAGGGGGAGTGCTCGAATTACGGTACCCTGTCAGTACGCGTAATAAATGGAAAATGACTTGTAATAGCCCTCCTCCAAGTAACATTATTCTAGGTAGATGGGAAAAGCAAATTTTCCATTGGATAAAAAACTCTTCAATTTTGGATGTAACGGAAAAGAAAGCATACATGGGAAAATTTGACAATTTCTGGAAACTAGTTAAAGATTCTCATTCTCGTGCAAAATCGTATGCTGATTTCAACTCCTTCTTGATGTCTAAAATAGTTAATGAGATCTGGAAGTATGACACGTTGTTTGTGAACCTTACTGAATTAGCCGAGGCGTTTGAGGATGGTTTCAAATTTTTGATTTCGAACTATTCTTATCTAGCGAATACACTTCGAGATTGCGAAAAAACATTTGATCAATATGGAATTCGCAAAAGTGTTAGTTCCAATTCATATCTATATGCGCCGATTTGGTTACACTGTAAATGCGGAAGTAAAGCTCCTTCCACATTTGCTAGAATTGCAGAAGATACAATATGCAGTGGGAACTGCATGGCATGCAAGAAGGAAATTTTGTTGAATTTCGGAAATGTTACCAGTCCGGAAATTACACAAGAGACTATTTCAAATATTTCTCCCCGAGCTATTCCCATTCTTTTGTTACTTGCAAGAGAATTAAACACATCTTGTTATGTTACTGGAACAGGCGGTAGTTTACAATACACTCTTGTTGCGAGCAAAGTCTTTAAAGCATTAAATATAAATCCGCCATCTGTAATTCTGTGGCCCTCTGAAGACAGATATCTTGGAATTGGACAGAAGGAAGCTTTGAGTCATTCTGAACATACTAGCAAACATGAAATAAGGAACTATCTTGAAACTATGCATGATACTGTAGAAAAGCAACGTTCCACTATAATGCCATTGATAAGGGAAAGAGACCTTCTCATCAAGAAAAACCTACCCCTAGAACAGCATTTAGAAAAAATATTTGCAATAAAGGAAAATCAGCGGACGATCAGAACGCTTATGAGAAAAATGAAAAAGGTTGTTAATGCCATTGAACTAAGAGCATGTATAGTAGACTACGCGATAAATTATGGGATAAAAGATGTTGAATCAATTTGGAAATTGGCACTGCAAAAAAATGGCGATTTATTTTCCCCTATAACGTTCCCTAATATTGTCCCGGTAAAATAATGTTTGTGTAAGAGTTGCTCATTACTTGCGGAAGAAAGCTAATATTCTAGTCACCGGTGTTGGCGGCATTGTTGGTCAAGGGATAATAAAATGTCTGAAGATGGCGAATGCTGATGAGAGATCAAGCGTATGGTATGGTATAATTGGAGCCAACGCATCCCCCTTCGCTGCTGGCCTTTACATGGTAAAGAAAGGAGTCATTATTCCAAAAGCTGACGATGACAAATACATCGCCTCCTTGATAGATATCATAAAGCGAAATAAAGTATCGGCGGTATATGTGGGAACAGATCCTGAACTAGCCATAATTAGTAAAAATAGGAAATTCATCGAAGAGGAAACGTCCGCAAAAGTGTTAGTAAACCCTCTTAATGTCATAGATATAGCACGTGATAAATGGAAGACTTTCAGATTCTTAGAAGAGAACGGTTTTCCTTGTGCCGAATCGGCCATTCCCGAATATCTGACAAGCTTCTTAAATCGTCATAAATTTCCTCTCGTTGTAAAACCGCGAGAAGCGTACGGTTCATTGCAATTCCATCTGGTCAATGACCGTCTTGAGTTGGATTACGCAATATCCAACATAGAGAAATGTGGTTGGAGACCCATAATACAAGAATACTTAGCAGGGGAAGATAATGAATATACAACTGGTGTCTTAATTGATACTGAACATAGCAGAGTGATATCATCTGTTTCTATCCATAAATATTTGAAATTTGGACAGACTTACAAGGCCCTTATTGATGACTTTATTGAAATTAGAAAACTCTCGGAGAAGATATCCCTCACACTAGGTGCTAGTGGAGCTGTAAATATTCAATCTAAACTTTCAGGTGGCATTAACAAAGTCTTTGAAATAAATCCTCGCTTCTCAGCAACTTGTCCAATGAGAGCCGTCGCGGGCATAAATGAACCGGACTTGCTTTTCCGAAATGCTGTTTTGGGCCAGGAAATCAAATTAAATTCCTATAAGAAGCTAGTTTGCATGAGATACTGGAACGAGGTGTATGTAGAAAAACAGAAATACGAAGAGATTGTTCGAACTGGGATAATTTCACGAAGTAGGTACTCTGATAAATAGAAGAGTTTTGATTTATTATCCCTTCAGAAATAACATCCCATGCCAATGTGGCATCGGAAGGGTATAATTCTTCGTCTACTTTTCTCTGGGCTATTCCCATTTAAAGCAATCGAAGTAAAACGAGTAAAAGTTCAATCAATGCTGTCAATATTGATGAAGCATTTCGAGGAATGATTTTTAAAATGGTCGAGTATAATATTGAAGAGATTTTCAGTCTACATGACAGGAATAGTAATCATTGATCCGCAGATTTCAGGCATATCCGGAGACATGTTGTTGAGTGGACTGATAGATCTTGGGGCAGACAAGAAAATAGTCATAGATGCCATTTATTCATGTGAGGACCATTTCAAAAGTAGTAAAATTAGATCTGTCGATTTCATCAAAGCCAAATCAAATGGAATCTCGTGTACTAAATTTTTGTTTGATTTTAAGGAAGATTACCAAAGCCTTCTTGGCACTACCATGTATAGATCTGTCTCCAGATACTGCGATGCTTTAGATTTGGGTCTTCGCCATAAGGCTTTCGTACTAAATTCGTTAAAATTGCTAATAACTGCTGAATCCGTAGTTCACGGCGTTGACTATAATCATGTTAGATTGCATGAAACTGGTAGTTTAGACACAGTTGCTGATTTGGTTGGAACAGCAATTGCAATGAAGAACTTAAATCTTTTTAATTCCAAGATCTTTTCTACAAGTGTTGCTGTAGGTAGAGGACTACTCAATTTCTCTCATGGGATAGTTCCAAATCCTGGAAATGCCATTCTGGAGATTTTTAAGAATAGAGGATTCATTCTTGTCCCAGGCATGCTGCGTGGTGAATTAACAACGCCGACAGGAGCAGCCATGCTTGTAAACTTAACTTCCAAATGTGTTTCATTTTATCCTCAATTTATTCCTGAAAATATTGGATATGGAGGCGGAGTCAGAGTAGAAAAGGGAATTCCAAATGTTTTGCGTATTACAACAGGTAATCAACCGATTAGCACAAGCCAAAATCTTGAATCTGTCTACGAAATCGAGACAAACGTAGATGATTTGAACGGTGAAAGCATTGGTAATTTAATCGAGATACTCTATAAGAAAGGTGCTACCGATGTTGTCATACTTCAGGGGATAACGAAAAAGAATAGACCCGTATTCGTAATAAAAGTCATTTCAGATAATGTCAAGTTACAATCCATAGTTGATACTCTTTTTATCGAAAGCGGCTCCCTTGGTATTCGAATTCGAGAAACAAATAGGTCAACAATTGTTAGATCAACAGTGACTGTACCAGTGTCTATAAGTAAGGAACATTTTCATGTACGCGTCAAAGTATCCAAAGATCACGATGGTAAAGTTACCCACGTCAAGCCTGAATTCGATGATGTTAAACAGATATCCGAAAAGATGAAAATACCATACAGGAGATCGTCTGAGATTGTACAAAAGCAAGTTATAGAGAGCATAATTAATGATGAGACCCCAGGTTTAGATGTCTGACGATATAGATTTCGCTAAAGTAGTTTCTTGGTTCAAAAATGACCATGATCGAGCGATGGTTGCACTTTCTGGCGGCGTAGATAGCGCTGTCGTGGCCCTTGCCGCGAAGCAAGCACTGGGAGATAATGTGTTGGCAGTTACGGCAAACTATTCGACATTATCCAGAGAAGAACTAAAATCCGCAGACAATGTTGCAAAAGAAATTGGGATTAACCATATAACAGTAAAGTATAATGAACTAGAAAATGAAAATTTTGTGAAAAACGACAGACTTAGGTGCTATCATTGTCGCATGGAACTTGGGGCTTATTTGGTTTCAGAAGCAAACAAAAGAAACATCCCATTGATAGTAGATGGTACCAATTTAGACGATTTAAGCGATTACCGTCCTGGGATCAGCGCAATGAGGGCTAATGGAATTAGAAGCCCTCTAGTTGAGCTAGGCATGAACAAGAATAAGGTAAGAAAAATGGCGAAATCTCATGCCTTGTCTACTTACGACAAACCTTCTAATTCCTGTCTTGCTTCGAGGATTCCTACAGGAATAACTGTCACTATGGAACGAATAAAACGTATTGAAATGTCGGAGATAATCGTGAAATCTATCTTCGCGTTGAAACAAGTACGAGTAAGAGATCATCTGGATTTGGCTCGCATAGAAGTAGGTCTGAATGAAATCCAATTACTATTTGATCCCGTCAAATTGAATTTGTTGAATTCGAAATTGAAAAGTCTTGGATTTAGATATGTAACAATTGATTTAAGCGGATATCACTCTAACGAGATTTGAATGTAACTTACAAATTATCTTAATCCATTGTTGATTACCCTGTCGACACTTAGCAAGGGCATTTACCAAAAGTAGTTATGTATTGTGACCAAAATACTATAATCTGGGTATGTTTGTTCCCATCGTATGTCTCCTAATCCCGCAGCAGGGCAGATAAGAATTGGTGATTTAGCTCCCGATTTTGAATTGCCAGATATAAACATGAAAATGCAGAAACTCAGTGAGTATAGTGGAAATATTGTGTTAGCATTCTTTCCTGCGGCAGAATCGCCAGTTTGTACAAAGGAAATGTGCACTTTTCGCGATTCGTTACAAGACCTTCAGAAGGAAGGTGCAAATATAGTAGGAATATCTGTAGACGGTCCATTCGCCAATAAGATCTTTACAATTAATCGTCATCTCAATTTTCCTATATTAAGTGACTACAAGCGTGAAGTCATAAATAAATACGGTATCATTATGAAAGATCTTGGACCACTAACGGATTATAACGCCGCCAAAAGATCAATATTCATTATAGACAGAGATAAGAAGATAAGATATTCCTGGATTTCTGATGACCCGCTGATTGAACCAAATTACAATGAAATCAAGAAAGAGCTTAATAAAATTTGACATATAGAAATGGCATGCTATGAATGGCATAATAATCATTTGTGATTTGGAATACGTTACTAGTTTTTATCTATCTTTAGGAAGCAACATTCTTCTATTCGATAACCGCCACGACGTCATATCTTGCAACAGTCGAACCCTCTTTAGACCTAATCTCCTTAATTAATCCGTCTTTGTGAGCTTTTACAGCGACCTGCATTTTCATTGATTCAAGAATAACTACTGAATCACCTTTTTTCACTTCTGCACCAACTTTTACCAGCACACTCACAACTCTTCCCGGGATTTGACTTGACAGGCGGTTTTCACCACTTCCCTTGTCAATTAATGCTAATGATTTTTCCAAAATCTCGGTAAGCTTTGAATGTTTTTTCACCGTGACCTGTTGTCCGTTGATCACAAATTTGATATGTGAACTAACGGCTTCGATCAGCCTTATAGTGTAAAATTTATTCTCTAAAATAAACTCCAGCTCATCGGAGCTGAAGCTGACTATTTTGAGTTGACGTTCTTTACCGTTTATTGATAAGACTAACGTACCATCCTGTTGGGGAGTGACCAAGGACGCAGACATAATTTGCTCTAAGTCGTTAATTCGGAACTCCATTCTCCATCCTCCCCATCTTCACCCAGTTTGATATTGGTTGAGATGCATCAGTACCTGTATGGCCAATGTTTCTTTTAAGAAACTCGGAATAAACCACGGCAGTTGCAAGTGAAGGTTCTACTATCTTTGTCGAATATCCGTCTAACTCTTCTTCCATCTTGCTTATCAACCCAAATTTATCTAAATATTCTGTCGAAATGTTGCCGTTGATGAAATTCTTTTCTTGTAAGATCGTCTTATAAAGGGGAAGAGTAGTATTAATGCCTCCAATAACAAATTCGTCAATAGCGCTTAGCATTCTAAACCTAGCTTCATTGAAATTCTGTCCCCATGTAATCAGCTTTGCAACCAAGGAATCGTAATAACCTGAAACAGTGCAGCCTGGATAAAGATAGGTATCCACTCTGACTCCAGGACCGTATGGCAAACTGCAATTTGGCACTAAACCAACCGAAGGGGCAAATTCATTATAAGGATCTTCAGCATTAACTCTACATTCAATAGCCGCCCCACTTATTTTAAGATCTGATTGCTTGAACGGTATCTCTTCACCACGCGATATATTAATCTGAAGTTTTACAAGATCGATTCCAGTGACCAGCTCTGTCACAGGATGTTCAACCTGCAGTCGTGAATTAATCTCTATAAAGTAAAAATTTCCTTGTGAATCCCTGAGAAATTCAACAGTTCCAGCGTTAAGATAATCTACTGCCTCGGCTGCCCTTACTGCCACTTCACCCATCTTGGATCTCATTTCCTTGTCCAGGACTGATGAAGGTGAAAACTCTATTAGCTTTTGGTGCCTCCTTTGTATGGAGCATTCTCTTTCAAACAGGTGGCGTGTATTCCCCTGCGAGTCTCTGACTAATTGGAACTCTATATGCCTTATGCCTTGAAGTAATTTTTCGACATAAAGTCCGGATTTTCCGAATGCCGCCCGCGATTCTGCAGAAGCGATCTCAAATTCTTCCCTAAGTTTTAATTCATTATCTGCAAATCGAATACCTCTTCCTCCGCCTCCAAACGCTGATTTAAGTAGTACAGGATAGCCTGCTTCTCTAGCAATATCCACTGCCGTGTCAACGTCTTCTATTATCCCATCACTTCCAGGCACAGTTGGAACCCCAACCTTTTTCATTATCTCTTTACATTTCATTTTGTCACCTGTCAGAGCCATAGCCAGGCTTTTCGGACCTATGAAAACGATTCCCTCCTTTTCGCATCTTTGCGCAAATGTATCATTTTCAGACAAAAAGCCGTATCCGGGGTGTACTGCATCGGCACCGACATTTCTAGCAATCTCTAGGATTTTGTCCATATTTAGATAGCTCTGAGATGGCAAAGGAGGACCTAAGTGATAGGCCTCGTCAGCTTTCTTTACATGGATGGATTGTATATCCTCGTCAGAAAATATTGCAATGGACTTTATTCCCATTTCTTTACACGCACGGACTACCCTTAAGGCGATTTCCCCTCGATTTGCTATCAATACGCTTGAAATTTTCTTTGTCACGATTCCACCACCCTTTTTTAGAGATTTATATTCCCATGTTTTTTCCATGGTCCAGATTGTCTTTTGTTAACAAGTATCTCCAAGGCGCGGATTATTGTGGGCCGAGTATCCATGGGATCTATAACTAGGTCTATTATTCCTTTTTCAGCCGCAATATACGGGTTAGCAAATTTGTCACGGAATTCCTTGGCCAACTTCTTTTTTGTTGCAATGGCATTAGGAGAATTCTTTAAATCCTTTCGATGTAATATGGTTATTGCCGCTTCCGGTCCAAGAACAGCAATTTCCGCAGTTGGCCAAGCATAATTCATATCGGCTCTTAGATTTTTGCTACTCATCGCGATATAGGCTCCACCATACGCTTTTCCAATAATACAAGTGATCTTTGGCACAGTAGCCTCACAGTATGCATATAACAATTTGCTACCATGCCGTATAATTCCATTGTGCTCTTGGTCCGCCCCTGGCAGATAACCTGGGGTATCAACTAATGTAACTATAGAAATATTAAAAGAATCACAAAATCTTATGAATCTGGCTGCTTTATTCGATGAATTAATATCTAGAGCGCCGGCCAAATACATTGGTTGATTGGCAACGATGCCTATTGTTCTCCCATTCATCCTTGCAAAGCCAACTATTATATTTTCAGCAAAATGTTCGTGGATTTCAAAAAAATCACTGTTATCTACCAATAACTTAATTATTTGCTTCATGTCGTATTGTTCGTAGGGATTCTCGGGAAGCAAATCTAGAAATCCTTTTTCAATTCTATTTGGATCATCATTGGTATTAACGACTGCAGTGGTCTCGGTGTTGTTTTGTGGAAGAAAAGACAACAGTTTTTTGATTTTATCCATACAGTCGTATTCGTCGGATGCTACAAAATGAGCTACTCCTGATTTAGTAGCATGTGTCCGAGCCCCGCCAAGTTCTTCGAATGACACATCCTGACTCAAAACTTCCTTCACTACTTCTGGTCCAGTAACGAACATTTGTCCTACATTCTCCACCATGATAACAAAATCGGTCATTGCAGGAGAATAAACTGCACCTCCAGCACAAGGGCCAATACTTGCAGTAATTTGAGGGATAACGCCAGACGCGAGCGTATTTCTGTAGAATATATCTCCATAGCCATCGAGGCTCATCACCCCCTCTTGGATCCTTGCTCCCCCGGAATCAAGTATGCCTATTAAAGGTGCTCCCACCTTAAGTGCATGGTCCATTATTTTTGCGATTTTTCGTCCCGCCATCTCGCCCAAAGACCCGCCCAGAATTGTGAAATCGTAAGCATACACGAAGACTTTTCTTCCGTTAATACTTCCGAAGCCTGTTATTACACCGTCGCCGTAATACTTCTTACTCTCGGATTCATCGGCTCTGTGCATAACATATTTGTCTATCTCAATAAAGGAACCACTATCTAACAGAAGATCAATTCTTTCCCTTGCTGTTAATTTTCCTTTTGCATGTTGAGCATCGATACGATCTGGTCCTCCGCCAGACTCGGCTGAAGTCTTCATGCTGTATAGACGCTTAATTTTATCATCATGCATGGTAACTTCTAAAAATTTATACAACTATATAAACTGATTATGATCCTGTTAACTAATTATGTAATATGAAAGAATATCAACTTTGGGCGCAGATTGCACCCACCCAAATAACATAGGATAATTATACGGTAAGATCTTACTTAGATCATCTGA
Source organism: Nitrososphaeraceae archaeon (assembly GCA_022545895.1). Lineage (GTDB taxonomy): Archaea > Thermoproteota > Nitrososphaeria > Nitrososphaerales > Nitrososphaeraceae > TA-21. The sequence goes on from JAKEIK010000098.1 coordinate 10,015, forward strand.
TGACCTTGTAATTAATAGAAGCTAGACTCCATCCAACTTATTGTCGCAATGATGCTACTCGCGTAAACCTTTCCTGCCTCCTTTTGCTCTCCTAAAGTAGTTCATTCCCAAATTATAATTATCATAGAGATTTTCCAAAAGCTCCAATTCTAGGTTCAAGGTGTGGAGTTCTGTTTGATTTGCCTGTGAGCTATTGCGCATTGATTCCAATTTTTCTAGTTTTTCAGCTATCAAAGATCCTACATTCTGTTCATATTCGCTGGACACAGCATCAATTGGGTTCTTTCGGGTTTTAATCCTTTGCTATAAGTTAGGATATTTCAACAAATCTTGGTTTCTTGTCACCAATCTTAAACACTCCTGGACAACCTAATCATTTAAGAGGATTTCCCATAAATATATTCAGAATAAATTCAATTTTTTAATTCTTCCAATTTCACTAATTAAGTTTTCAGTGGTTTTCTCGTCAGACAAAGAATTTCTGATAAAATTTTCGAAGAGAGGGTTAGATGCCAATATGTAAGTCATAAAAGGAAATACAAATAAACCAAAATTGCTCCTTGATGTATGGAAAATCTTTGATAGATGCAACAAAACAACCCTTAGACTCTGTCCTCTTGAGAAGATATTTCCCATATATTGAAAACCTATGCTGTACCGATTATAATGGATATGTTTTAGTCGTGCATGTTGAAATATTGAGTACGCCAAAATATATGGCAAGTGCTTGAATACCTTCCAATTCCTGTTTGCTGTTGATCTACCAAGGAGCATATCTACTTTTGAAAGTATATCCAATATTACTCGCATTGTCTCACAATCGATCTTAGATGACACTACACTGGAAAAAATGCTATTTACTAGATCTTTTCGCCTCTCTTCCGAAGACTGACCAAATCTAGGATCTGAAAAAACCATGTTAGCGGCTAAAATAATATCGAGGGCCTCAGTTGGGTTTGCGCTTGAAAATAACTTGTTAATTGCATTCTCTATATCCAACTTCAGATAATTATCTCTTGTTCCAGAATAACCTGAAATCTTGCTCTGAGCATCATTTAGCAGTTTTCTTATATCGCCTGTACTATTTGCAGCAACTGAAAATTTGTCTCCGGGACTGAGACTTCGATTTTTCAGTTCGAGTATATAATTTAGGTATAACATACACAATCTAGGCGGTATAGACAAAAATGGAACAACCTTGCAAACTTTGGATAGTTCTCTTGTTATTTGGTTTATTTCATTTGCCGCCAAGATAATTGGCACGGAAGATTCCTTCAACATGAGTGATAGGGATTCCAGTGCTCCTGCGTCTTCTCGCCCGTAAATTCCATCGACCTCGTCCAAAAACAAAAGAAATCTTTTGTTTAGCAGACTCAAGTTCTGGAAAAGTGGAATTATTCTTTGCGACAGATTGTTCTTATTCCTATTGTCGCTCGCATTAAGCTCTACTAAATCAAAGCCATATTGAATGGCAAGCGTATGAACTAGAGATGTCTTGCCCACTCCGGGAGGGCCAAGTAATAAAAGTGGTTTTGTTCCTCTAACCCAATCTGTCTGCCACTTTATGATGATTTTACGAGGACCTTCATTTCCAATAAAGTCCTCAACCCTTGATGGATGTTCAGTGACCCACATTGTCCAGGCTAAGGGTGGTAAGATTTCTCATTTTTTTACGGTCCTCTCACGCTCAGGGAGAGGTTCTTTTGGAAGTATGGAAAAAGATCCCTTCGTTTCATCTCATTGAACCAATACTGATTGTAATGACTTACAGTAAGAAAGAGAAACTCCAAAAACGGTTTTATTTCCAAATCAGGCGGTATCATATTAAGAGCAATCTTTGCTTCTTCAAGATAGATTTCACCTTTTCTCAATGTGAGTTCGAATGCAAGTTCAATATCTTTAGTAACAATAGCATAGTACAAAGGCCAGGAAGGAATCTTTATTGCACCATTCTTTATTGCATCTTCCATCTCATTACCACAGCCAGCACATTCCGCAGCTTTGGCCATTCCAAGATGAAAAATCTCATTCAGAGGATTCATGTTGAGTGCCATATTTCTTCCAGCTGTCCCCATTACTGCCCTATATTTTTTGTAACACCCAATCATATTCTCATCACTAACGGACTCTGGTTTTGTCTTCAGTCTATAATCTATATATTGCCCAATTCTTGCGTCTTTAAATCCGTCTTCAAATGCTTTCACTACTGCGTCACCACCAACAGAGATTTTTTGTCTAGCTATTTCAAGGATATATGGATTCATCAATTTGTAGTCTTCAAGAAACTCCTTATCTTCGTCGTTGTCTAGAATTCTATCCATTGGCTCGCTAAGATCTATTGCGATGATATGTCCATCGATTAGGGAATTCTTGATATCCTTTGGAAGATTTTCTTTATAATACTCGGAAGCACCATCGAACAAAGCATTTAGAACTGGAAAAGTCATTTTTACAAAATTAGAATTCAATATGCGTTGAACTCTATCGGCCAAAACTTCAGGTTTTGAAAGTCTGGATTTTACCGATTGAATTTTGGGCTCTTCTAGAGCTAATTCAGGTGAACCAATTTCCTCAACAAATTTCTTCATCGTAGAACCAGGATTTTGATCGGAAATAATTTGTTCGTGCAGGGATAAAAGAAATCTCTTAGTGAATTCTGGAAACTCCTTTTCGGAGTATGCTTTATACTTGCTATACTGTTTGTATCCCTTCTCCTGAAGCAAAACTTGCTTCAGGATTATCTTTCCGGAATTTGTTTTCATTAATGCTACCTTTGAGAATGTTACGTCATCCTTCGTACTCATTTACAGAGCATTCAGGGTATTATCTTGTTATTTAACCTTCAGATTTGAGTTAGCTGTTTTGAAGCTTTAATACCGAATCGCCCAATGCCGACGGGGTTAGGACAAATATTTGTTGGTCTGACAACTTTTTTTATTAGAAATCATCGTAAGTTTAGGTTCAAAACTCTAATGTCAACTCACATGCAGACAACAGGATGTCAGTGAAGGGTTATTTGAAAAGATTTTTTCCAAGTGCTTCAGTTCGATATTTTACAAATCGGGAGTAGCTCATCATCATTTCGCCCATTAGCCTAATCGGTAGCTATAAAGAGATATTAGAAGGCTCGTAACAAAACTTAAAACAGCTAATGTAAAAATGGGCTTACCTCGAGGACATTGCTATTCTTTCTTGTTCATTCTTCTTTTTGATAGCATGACTTTCCATAGAATTATTTGATGCTAATACAATTTCTTTCGCAAGGACCTCTTCCATAGTGCGAGGATTAGAATATGTTGCTTCTCTAACTCCTTCAGCAATAAATCGTAGTGCAAGATCGACCCTGCGCATTGGTGCCACATCAACTGAAACATGGTAAACAACACCTCCATATACTATCCTTGTTGTATCCTCGTTAGGAGCTGCATTTTCTATTGCTCTAACGAGCAATTCAATTGGGTTTTTCCCAGTCTCTGCATGAATTATGTCGAATGAAACTTGAACTGTCTTAAATATTCGAGCTTTCTTGCCCCCCATTCTACCTGTGTTTTTTGCATATTTCTTGCCAAAGCGCATAAGTTTATTTACCAATCTTTCAGCTAAGTGCACTTCTGCCTTGCGTAATCTTTGGTGTTCATGTCTTCCAAAGGTTACAGGAATTACACTGGGGGAAAGGGATATGACACGTTGAAGTCCAAGATCATTTACGTCTATTTTTCTAGAATCCCATTTATTGAACAAAAGCATGTTATTATATTCTTTAATGCTCATTACTACTATCTCCTTGGTTTTTCTTTTCTTCCATAAACCAATTCTTTGAGTGAAACTTCATTTACCTTGAAGACCTGCCATCTGACACCAGGGATATCGCCCATCGCACCACCCATAGATCCACCAATACCCTCCAACATGACTTCATCGTGCTCGTCAACATAGTTCAAAGCACCGTCTCGTGGCAAAAAAGCAGTTATCGATTTTCCATTCTTTATCAGCTGCACTCGTACACATTTTCTTACAGCAGAGTTAGGCTGTTTGGATTCTATTCCTACTTTCTCAAGTACTATCCCCCTCGCTTGAGGAGCGCCTTCTAACGGATTAGCCTTCTTGTCCAACATGAGCATTCGTCTTTTGTAATATTTGTTTGACCATCTAAGCACCTTTCTCTTAGATTTCAAAACTCTTCCAGCAAATAATCCCAATGGTGATTTTGCCAATTATAATTCCACCTGGTTGTTCCTATTTGGAATTTGTTCCTCGCTAACTATCATAACAGTGGATATCTGAAAATACCTCTTCGCCAGTAGACGTGCCTTTTCAGCATTCCTGCCCTCTTTACCTACAACAACTCCTTTCTTGTTTGAATCCACCACGACCACAGCCTGCTTAGTTCCATCAAATCTATTATTAATCTTTATTTCATTAATCATATCAGAATTCAGTACGTTACTTAGAAATTCAGAAGGATCATCGGAAAACTCAACTAGTTCCACTTTTCGAGCAACTACATTTTGGAGTTGTCTTATTGTGGCACCTCCTTTTCCTATCGCAAGACCCATCTGACCTTTATTAACGATAAATATAACTCGGTCCATCTTCTCGTCTACTATACAATCTCTTGCTACTGCAGCTGTTACATTCTGAAACAATGACATTAGTCTCAATTCATCTGAGGTGAGCTTAATCTTTTCAGTCATGTTTATTGATCTCTTAACAATTTCCTGACAAAGGAAGACAACATTGAATGACAATTCAAGCTCACAAATTAGTCACATTTAAGTCTTCATTTACTAAAATTCTTCGAGGTCGTTTAGCCAAAGACTGTTGTTGGCCCATTTGAAGGTTAGAGTTTATCATGTTAACTCGGATAAATATCATCAGATCACAACAGTTAAAATGCTGAATTCCAACACAAAATTACAGGGTTTGTTATGATGCCAGCGCTTTCGAGTAATTTCAAATGATACTACCTTTTATCAATTGCCTTCGAGAATGTTCCTAATTTCATCATCATCTCCAATTTTCAAGGCGATAGCACTCACCCTAAATGGCCTATTGCAGAGTTTTCCCAATTGGAGGGAATTCCCGTTGTAATCAAAAATAGGAACTTCCGTTGCTTGTGCTTGCTCAATTATTTTTGATTTCATGGCTTCCGATACTGATTTTGTTAGTACAATTAGCCTAGACCCTTTTGTTGAATGCATCACTTCCCTTGCACCGAATTTACACTTCTTTGCATCCAATGCGTCTTTAATTATCTTCTCGAGATTCCTCATTTTCTCTCACACTCATATATAGCTCTACCATGCCTGTACCAACCGGTACTGTTGCACCCACTATAACGTTTTCTGTGACACCCCTTAGAGATTCCACTTGCCCCTCCAATGACGCCCTTGCAATAGTTGGAACTGTTATTTCAAAAGCTGCCCTGGC
>JAKEIK010000099.1 GCA_022545895.1 Nitrososphaeraceae archaeon
AAAAGATTAATTATGCGAATTTCGACTCTCCTATCATTAACGATGAGTGACTGGGACCTCTTGACTCCTGGGATTGGGCTAACTTCCATAGGTATTGTGGGGGTAGGGATTTCACTTTCTGGTATAGCTAAAACTTTCATGGATGGGATGCATGCGGTCTCACTACTTACCTTATACATAGGAATGATTCTGCTTGTTTCAGGATTATTTAAAGACGGATTTCCTTCATCGGGGAAAGCGAAGTCAGCAACGTTCATCACACTTGGATTTCTCGTAACATTCGGATTTGCCGGAGCGATAACCATAGGTGCTCAAGTACCCAGTATTTTTGCATACATTGGGCTGATGCTGATAATATCAATTCCTGCAACAGTGCTGTCCGTTGCTTCTTATAAAAGGACACCTTATTTCAAAGCTCTTGCAATAATTTTCATTGGTGCGGCAGTAGTCGGGGGATCAACATTTTATGCATTTGGACTAGTCGCTCCCAAAATCCCACAAGTGGAGAATGCGGCGCTAGTAAAGCCAGAAAGTACCACACCTACGAAAAATATAACAAAATTGATAAATGCTACAATCCTTCCTGGGGCTTCTGCCCAAGGAAATCCAAGTTATGATCCTGGAAATGTAAAAGTGTCGAAGAATGGGGAAGGAGTACAATGGACCGATAAGGACAATGTCCCACATACGGTAACAAGTCTAAAAGACGATGGTAAAACTTTCGACTCTTCTATTATTAAACCAAATAGTACCTTTGTGTTAGATGCTTCGGGACTAGCTACAGGCGAGTACGCATATTTCTGTACATTACATCCCTATATGAAGGGTTTGCTTACCGTGACAAATTGAAATTCTCAGTTAAGACGAAGTGCTAGTTCACATTTTAACTATTATTAATTGGGAGAATTCCCTATAAACCAAGGATTCATAATGAAGAATAGATTTGAAAACGACGGCATTGAGAATTGCAATGGTGATTATGATAAAATGGTACGTGAAATAACTGTCATCTAGTAATGATGAAGCAAACAGTAGTTGTTACCAAACACTAGTTGTTACCAAGGGACAGCTAAATGCTCTAAAGAATCTTGCATTGTTTCACATGCCATATGAGGCATGTTCACTTCTCCTAGGAATTTCAAGTCCATACAAATTTCTAGTTAAGGAATTATACCCCATGAGAAACGTAGACCTATCAGAAACTGCCTTCAAGATGGAACTGCCTGATCTCATTTCTGCATACGAGTACTCATCAGAAAAGAAATTGAATGTTATCGGGGTTTTTCACTCGCATTTTCTTGGAACTGGGCCATCGAAAAAGGATTTGACATATATGGAATTGAATCCAGTTGTTTGGCTTATATACTCAGTGGACGACTGCAAATTTGGGGCATATAAAATGAATCGCACATTGGAAAAGGTCCTGCTTGATATTGTCACGGAGTGAGTCTATCAGAATCTCGTGGGAAAAGAACGACTTCCCGTATATTGTCGGAAGAAGTTAAGACCATCATTAACCTATCAAAGCCAATACCACACCCTGAATGTGGAGGCATTCCCCAATCAAAGGCCCTCAAGTGATGTGAAAAACTCTCAGTGCTAAGACCTTGTTCAATGAGTTTATTCCTCAGATTATTAGGATCATGTTCCCTTGTGCCGCCAGAAATTAATTCCAAGTATCCAAATTGCAAATCAAATGATTTTGAAAGATCCTTTCGCCCTTCGTGTTCTTGTATATAAAAAGGCTTCAATTTTGTCGGCCAATCCTTTATGAAGTAAAATCCATTGTGTATTGTCCCTAGTGTCCTGAGCGCCGCATCCGATAGATCGTCCCCAAATTCTAGATGCTCTCCACTCCGATTCAGTTCGTTCAAACATTCTTCATATGATAATCTGGGAATCCCGCTTTCAATGCTATTTCCATAGTAATGGTTTGTGCTTTTGATATTCACTGGAAAAAGTGTTCTTAGACTCTCAATAGTAGACATAATTAGTTCATCTACTATGTCCATTATCTCATTATAGTCAAGATAAGCAGCCTCAAGGTCTATACTAATGAATTCAGAAAGGTGTCTCACAGTATGGGAAGGTTCGGCTCTAAAGTAAGGTCCTACTTCAAAAACTCTTTCTAACCCTAATGTAAGTTCTTCTTTGTATAATTGAGGACTTTGGGCAAGATACGCCTTTCTTTTAAAATAGTCTAGCTCAAACAGATTAGCCCCACCTTCTGTAGCAGAGCCAATTATCTTTGGTGTATTCACCTCAATAAACATCTTTGATCTAAGAACATTCCGAATCACATTTACGGCCTCAGAACGAATCTTAAATATAGTCAAAACATGCTCATTTCTTAAATCAAGAGCTCTACAGTCCAATCTCTTGTCCATAGAAGATTCAATTCTTCCTGTCGGATCTATTGGCAAAGGGTGGACAGCTTTTCCATTTACGATAACATCATCCACAGCGATTTCCACGGGTAGATCCTTCGCCTTAGTTTTACTAACAATTCCCTTTATCAATACTGAACTTTGTCTAGGAATTTCTCTTGTTCTTGCAAGAACATCGCCTGTGACTACACCCTGTACTGTGCCTGTAACATCTCTGACTTTAACGAACCCTATTTTTCCAATATCACTAAAGTCCACGATCCATCCTGCAACGCTAATTTTTTTGCCTAAGGGCTGTTCACCCAGACAAATGGCAAAAATTCTCTCGTTCTCACACTTAGACAATTTTTTACTCTTCTGATACCTGGACCATGAGTTCAATTTCCTTAACCTTTTCAGCAATCAGTTTAATTTTGTTAACTTTCTGCGATATTTTGGCATAGTCCTTACCAGAAATAGTAACTTGAGTAACCTTTTGACCTCCAGGTAACCAAATCATGTTTGAATTCGAAATTCTTATTGGGAAAAAAAGATTTTCCAAGAATTTTCTGGGAGAAGAATCGGCTTCCATAATCCAAACCTTACCATGAAATTCTTTTTCTATAGTACTTGCCATCTTTTCGCTAGATCTTAGGAGAACAATATCCGATGGCCGAAAAAATAATACAAAGTCATCATCAACCTTTCTGGAATTGACCAGGGTCAATTTGTCTAACTCCTGATTTTTGCCTGAGAGTTTTGTGAGTCTGATGGATACCTCTACATCTTCCTGTGTTAGTCGTCCGTTCTTTAATTTATTTTCACAAAGGGAACACAGAATGCCCGTCTTGGCATCGAATGAGCAAATAGGAGTTTTCATTAATGATTAAACACCGTATCCTCTCTATGGTTCTGTATCATTATATATCCTGTCCGAGAAAGACTCTCGTAAATATCAAAAACTTATCTTTAGGCAGTAGGTGCATTACCCATAAAATCTTTATACCCCATAAAAGTTTTATTCGTTCATTGAGTTATGGGACAAGCTCATATCGTACACCGTAGTGACATTACTGTATTGGAGCCACTGCTGACAATTAAAGGTCTCAAAGTGTACTACTTTTCAAGGTCTAACATTATTAAAGCTGTGGACGATGTTTGCTTAGAAATATTACATAATGGATCTCTTGGACTTGCTGGTGAGTCGGGATGTGGTAAAACTACCCTTGGCACAGCACTGTTAAGATCAATTTCATCACCAGGTAGGATTGTGGAAGGATCGATCATTTTAGATGGGAAAGACATTTCCACAATCTCAGATCGGGATTTTGATAGATTGATCCGATGGAAGAAGATAGCAATGGTATTTCAGGGAGCCATGAATTCGCTCACGCCTGTATTTACGGTCGGTAAACAAATGAAAGAAATTTTGGATGAGCATCAATTCACGGGCAATGTCTCAAATGCTATTAGTGAGTCACTGAGTCAGGTTTTGCTTGATGACTCTATAGTTGGAAAGTATCCCCATGAATTAAGCGGAGGACAGAAGCAAAGAATAATCATCGCAATGGCATTGTTGCTAAAGCCTCAAATATTAATTGCTGATGAACCGACGACATCTTTAGATGTAATAGTGCAGGCTCAGGTAATCAATCTCTTTAAGAGACTTAAGAAAACCGGCTTGTCCATAATATTTATTTCTCACGATTTGAGTGTGATTTCGGAATTAGCGGAAACTGTAGGTATTATGTATGCAGGGCAACTAGTCGAACTGGGAAGTACGCGAGCCGTTTATTCAAATCCTAAACATCCATATACTCAAAAGCTCATTGCTACCATTCCACGAATCAAGGACAAAGATAATTCATTGCAATTTCTAAAAGGAAAACCACCTGATATGGCTGACCTAGAAAAAGGATGTAGATTCCTTGATAGATGTTCCTTTGCTATGGAAGTATGTAATAAAGATCCACCCTTCTTTGAATACGAAAATGTCAAAGTTCGCTGTTGGTTGTATAAATGACCTCCTATCAAAGTCACGTGAGACTTTTAATCCTGGACAAAAAGCAAAATGAGGCGATTGAAATCCGGAGTTCATGAAATGTTATGTCAATGGAAACTAGTACATTCGAGCGTTGGGTTTGATAATTTAATGGATCTCTAGTAATTATGGCTAGTCTCTGGCTAGGGAATTTTTGTTAATAGAAATTGAAACTTGGTCCACCGGTACATTTATGCTTCCAGTTGTCAAACTAGTATAGTTATTATGCATTTTGAGATGCAAAATAGATTCTTGGTTAAGCTGAACTACTAGAATATGCATCTACTTTCAACGCATTCTGGAGACAGATAAAAACGAGAGCAAATACGGCAAATACGATAAGAAAATACAAATCACAAGAATTTTAAAGTCCACCAATTAAATAACGCAGCATGAAAGTTACGGTTTCAGCAATAAAGGCGGATATAGGATCTATAGGTGGACATACACGCCCAAGTGATGAATTATTGGAAAGTGTAAAGAAGACTGTAAAAGAACATGCTCAGAATCTCTATGACTATTATGTTGGTTTCACCGGAGATGATATCCACATAATAATGAGTCACTCAAAGGGACCTGACAATAAAGAAATTCATAAACTTGCTTGGGATGCGTTTACCGAAGCTACTAAAATTGCAAAAGGACAAGGACTCTACGGTGCAGGTCAAGATTTGTTGAAGGATGCCTTCTCTGGAAATGTGAAGGGAATGGGGCCAGGTGTAGCCGAAATCGAAATGGAGGAAAGACCTAGTGAAGTATTCAGTATCTTCGCAGCTGACAAGACTGAACCAGGCGCATTTAATTTTCCCTTCTGGCGCATGTTTGTTGATGCAAGAAGTAGTACCGGTCTTCTAATTAACGAAAGTTTGGCAGAGGGTGTATTGTTCAGAATTATGGATGTAATGTCTGGAAAGGTAGCGGATTTGAAAATGTGGCAAGATAAGCCTGAATTGGAAGCAGCGCTGATGTATCCTGGTCGATACGTTGTACATTCGGTCTTCTCATATGATGGTGAACAGATTCTATCTGCGTCAACTGACAGATTACACAACATAGCTGGAACGTATGTCGGAAAGGACGATCCAATTGCCATAGTCCGTACTCAGAAGAATTTTCCAGCCACTGAAGAGGCAGGCAGCGCGTTTAATGAACCTCATTTTGTCGCTGGAAACACGAGAGGAAGCCATCACATGCCCTTGATGCCGGTGAAGGTTAATTCCTCTGCAAGTATTAATTATTCAATTCCAATAGTTTCATGTCTAGTCTTTAGTATGCATAATGGCGTCTTCACTGGACCTCATGATGGTTTTGGTACTGTTGATTGGGATCTTCAACGGATGTGGGCTGCGGAGAGGGCAATGATCATGCGAAATCAAGGGTTTGTGCATCCTGCTACTCTGGTACCAGAAGAGTTGGAATACAACAAAGGATATGAAGCAAGAATGGCAAAGCTTAACAATAAATTTAAAGAATTGTAAATTTCTTAAAAAGCGTTATCATGAAACTATTTTCCAGACCCCTCATAATTAATTTAAAAAACTATCTTGAAATCGGTGGTAACGATTCAATAAAATTTGCAAGGAAAGCAACTGGTGTCCAGAAAAAATATGACGTAGATATTATCATTTCCCCTCCAATTAGTAGCTTACTTGCAGTTTCAAACATCACCCAGTTGCCAGTTGTGTCACAACATGTGGACGACGAATATGTAGGTCCCTCTACTGGTTTCACTGTACCAGAAATCATTAAGTCCTGTGGAGCTGTCGGATCAATAATAAATCATAGCGAACACAAAATTGATTTGCTGACCGTCAAAAACCTTATCAAACGCCTTAGAGGACTCAATTTGATATCAATTGTCTGTGCCGCTGATGTAGGAGAAGTCAATAAGATTTCATCCTTTTCTCCGGACTATATCGCAATAGAACCCCCAGAACTAATCGGAAAGGGCATAGCAGTCTCTAAGGCAAACCCATCAATAATATCCATGTCAGTTAAGGCAGTACGAAATAATTCTACTACCACGAGAGTGCTCTGTGGTGCTGGTATAGTAAATAAGAGCGATGTTACAAAAGCTCTGGAACTGGGAGCCGATGGCATACTTGTTGCAAGTGGAATAATTAAATCATCATCATGGTATCATAAGATTGAAGAATTATCATCAGCATTTGTTTAATGCTTCAAATTATTTTAATCCTTTTTAGTGAATCAATTAGACGCCAATTTCCTTTGCAATCATTACAATTTTCTTTCCGTCACTCGTTAATTTATTAAAGACCTTGTTTTTAACAGTTTTTCGTTCTACCAGTCCCCTTTTCTGTGCCTTTAAAAGTAATTTGTGTCCGTATCCATATGCCCCTAACTTTGTCAACAATTCTCTCGTGGCATATTCCCTTCCCCGACCTATAGTCTTGAGCAGCTTGACCAAAGATTTTTCCTCCACCAATATTTTGACTAATCTTGTATCTTTCATACCTTAATTCTAAATAGATATTATATAATCGTTGTTCGTTATTGGAAACGTGGTTAATAGTAAAATTACATTATGTAATGAAGTTGAACTTATATAACACCTGTGATGTCTGGAAGGACCACATATTACTTCGATTCTGTCGCTAAATTAAGAGTCGCATCTTTATCTAGTAACGTTATCTCTTGGCTCTATATTGTATCCAAATTAAAGGATTGTGGTATTCAACTAAACAGATGGAAATTTTAATACCAAGTTCTTTCCCAGATTTATTCAAAGTAATATGAGATCATCAAAACTGGCACAAAGATAACGAAAAGTTTTTACTTGATGAAAAATACACTGGCGTTACTAATTAATTTTACATTCATCACTTCAATTCTTATTATTTGAGATCACTGCGTCTAGTTTTTCAATAAATGTTTTCATCCTCTCTTTTGGAATTACTGCCCCACATGCCCTATCATGACCGCCACCGCTCCCTCCAAGATCAGAGGATATTGAGTTAACAGCCCTCCCCAAATGTACCATGCATTCTTTTGACCCTCTTATTGATATTATGTAGGAATTTATGTCCGCTTTGAACCTGTATACTAGGGCCACCGATTTCCCGGATAAGCCTAAGACAAAATTGACAATCAGACTAGAAGACAATTCAACGTTACTTTCGAGATATGCAAGATGATTTCCAATCGATATCCTATCTTCAATAGACTTTACGGCATTGGAAACTTTTTGCGCGTATTTTTTCGCTCTATCAAAACCTTCCTCAATATCATGAGGATATTTCATATCCGATAGCTTTTCAATTATAGCTGACAAGAATTCTGTTTCATGCTGACCCGAAGAGATCATATACGATAAAGCTGATGCTTCGAGCATCAGAAATTGTCTATCATATTTCGAAACTATTGTGGAAGCTTTAGGTTTTGTTTCTAAATAATCGGTAATGGCTCCTGCAGCGGCAAGGAAAGCCGCATGTGGCTTAAGTTTTTTCTTATATTTGTAGTATATTTGGACACTGGTACATTCATCAATGCTATGAATGAGCTTAACGCCAATTTCCTTTAATTGCGACTTTGTTTCCACTCCGAGGTCATGATGATCAATATAGGTAACTTTGCATCCATATGACATTATTTTTTTAATAATGTTAACAAAAACAGTTTCGTTCTTTTTACTTAGGCCGAGATCGCATATAAAAATATGATTGTATGCAGACTGACGATCTCTTATTTCGTTAAGAACAGTTTCTAGAACCTTAATGAAGTTTGCATAGTCCACTAAGATCACTGAACTAACATTGAAAGCAGCCTTGATCAAAGCTGCGGAAGATAGTCCATCAACGTCTTCTTTATGAGAAAGACAAAGTATTTTAGACATAGTATTATCAAGATTTTGAATATATGCACTTATTTTAAGCATATCCACTGCATTGAAAAATAGTGGATTGATTGAAGGTTTAAGAAATCGAAAAAATTTGTACAAGCGAAGATTTATATTTTAATCGTGCAAGAGATTCGTAAGAACGTAACCTTATTGGCGGCGTCGAAGATGATTTTGGTCATGGGGCCAACTTATGATTCATCGACCTCCGGTTGCGCTCATAATATGGAGATTCGATAAAACAATTGAATCTGACGTTGGTTACATAACCCGCACAATACATGGTCATCCGGCCGTACTTCCTATTATGAAATTTGGATCGACTCCGGTTGATCCTGCCGGACCCGACTGCTATCAGAGTGAGATTAAGCCATGCGAGTTAACGTAGCAATACGTGGCGCACGGCTCAGTAACACGTAGTCAACATGCCCAGAGGACGTGGATAACCTCGGGAAACTGAGTCTAAACCGCGATAAGTGAGGATTTCTGGAATGGTTCCTGACTAAAATCTATATGGCCTCTGGATTGGACTGCGGCCGATCAGGCTGTTGGTGAGGTAATGGCCCACCAAACCTGTAACCGGTACGGGCTCTGAGAGGAGGAGCCCGGAGATGGGCACTGAGACAAGGGCCCAGGCCCTATGGGGCGCAGCAGGCGCGAAACCTCTGCAATAGGCGAAAGCCTGACAGGGTTACTCTGAGTGACTTTCGCTAAGAAAGTCTTTTGGCACCTCTAAAAAGGGTGCAGAATAAGGGGTGGGCAAGTCTGGTGTCAGCCGCCGCGGTAATACCAGCACCCCGAGTGGTCGGGACGATTATTGGGCCTAAAGCATCCGTAGCCGGCCTTACAAGTCCTCCGTTAAATCCAGCTGCTTAACAGATGGGCTGCGGAGGATACTATAAGACTAGGAGGCAGGAGAGGCAAGCGGTACTCAGTGGGTAGGGGTAAAATCCGTTGATCCATTGAAGACCACCAGTGGCGAAGGCGGCTTGCCAGAATGCGCTCGACGGTGAGGGATGAAAGCTGGGGGAGCAAACCGGATTAGATACCCGGGTAGTCCCAGCCGTAAACGATGCAGACTCGGTGATGGGTTGGCTTCGCGCTAACCCAGTGCCGCAGGGAAGCCGTTAAGTCTGCCGCCTGGGTAGTACGGTCGCAAGACTGAAACTTAAAGGAATTGGCGGGGGAGCACCACAAGGGGTGAAGCCTGCGGTTCAATTGGAGTCAACGCCGGGAATCTTACCGGGGGCGACAGCAG
>JAKEIK010000100.1 GCA_022545895.1 Nitrososphaeraceae archaeon
GACTCAATGCTGCTGTAGTTATCTGTTAAGACAATTTAAGAAGCCAGTTGCATTCATGGAGATGGAAAGGTGGCAGAGAATTAGTTAGGAGGGTTTACTGCTTTTGTCAGTTTGCAATTGTTACTTCATTTCATACTTATTCTTACCAAAGTGAAATCTACAAGTATCAGTATTTGTATTCAAATAGAAGAAACTGAATAGTTGCCATGGGGCTGTGGGGGTGCCAGTCGACGTATACATGGTCACAAGTCGCCGGACATTGTAGAAGGCAAGTGGTTATAGAATAAAATAAGTTTATTGTCCTCCGCTCCTATAGTATGCGGGATTAACAACTAGATTGCTGCCTTGCTTAGTTTAAATTGCTGTGTCTATCTTCCAATGCATTCACATTGGTGAGGATTTCTAGGAAACTTATACGTTTTAACGTAAAAAATCCTGAAAACAGGAAATTAGAAAGTGAGTCTATCAATAAATGGGTATATAGTAGAAATACTTTCAAATATTCTTGCGAGAAATGTACATTATCGTTCGGAACATGGAAACAGTTACATCAGCATAAGGTAGAGAGTCATTCATACTGATAGTCAAATATTCGGGACATGTGATAATTGCTTTTATTTACATCAATGAAGACGCTATTAATATCGAGAATAATCATATTCTAAAGGACGATTTCTACAGAATTGGTATATATTTGGCAATATCTGAATGACTATTAGGTAAGACGATACGACAGAAAGAATTCTCCTTGAATTACACTCTCATAATTTGTTCTCCAATTTTCGCAACGGATCTACCCTTGTCCCTTTTGATTGTGGAATAAGCTTTACGGAACAACTTGAGAATGCTCGTAAAAATGGCATTAATGCTCTTTTTGTTACAAATCATAATACAACAGACGGTTATCGCCAGATACTAGAATTCAAAAACAATCATGCAAAGTACAATGACTTGAGGATATATCCTGCTGAGGAGGTCACAATAGATAATCAAGGACATGTCCTTGCGTATGGTATAACGGAAGAAGTTGAACCTGGTATGTCACTGGAAGAGACTTTGGACAGAATCAAAAGTCTGAACGGTGTTTCCTCTGCGGCACATCCTTTTGCTGTATCAAATGGCATCAGAGAAAAGGCAATTCATTGTGATTTGATCGAATCGTTCAACAGTAATAATATAGATCATGCCTCAAATTTGGTTGCAACGAAGTTTGCTAGTGATAATCATCTCGTTAATGTTGCTGGAAGCGACTCTCATATCGCATCAACTATAGGACGTTGCATGAATTCAGTCGAATGTGAAAACACTCTTGACTCCATCCTTGAATCAATGAGGTCAGGGAAGATCGACATTGTAAAATCGGAATACATCAGCAGAAACGAATTATATGAACATGCACACTATGTGCTTTCTAGCTCAAAAGAATCGATACTCGAGTATGCATTGAGCCGTTATCCCCATTTCTATAAAACAGCAAAATGGACTCTTAATTACTACGTATCTCATCCTCACAATCCGTTATGGCATGGTCTTGGAGCTATAGGCCTTTATCTTACTAAGAGAGTATCTGAAAAGGTTAATTTAGGGGGACATGACCCGCATCTATTTCAAAAGAGATCATGGAAAACCTTGATAACTACTAGTCTTGTTCCTTGAAACCATGATTTTTCCTTAGTTTCAAATTAGTAGTAACTGTATTCTCTAACTGCTTCTTATCCAAAATCTAATATTTTGTCACTAAATTTTTTGTCCGTAGAAAATAGTAAATATTGGCTAGACTAATTAGTTCAAATATTGTTAGAGTTGGTCACTCTCTATTTACTATTGTTATTGTTATAGCTATTGCGATGATGCATCTTGTCCGAGGCAAAGGCTATACAAAATTAATAGTCTTTTCAGTCTCTTTTTAATCGGTACTTTTGTTAATAGGTCTCTGAATTAATTGTGATTGCTCCCGCATCCGAGGATATGTGGGACCAGTTTCGGTCAATGGTCTTTCGAAAACTCTGGGGAGTTTGTAGAGTTGAGTATTTGTGAAAAGAACTTAAATGCCTAGGAACATGAACAATGGGAAATGCACCGCGAGCCATTTAGGAGAGTACTACGAAGCATTATTTCTGATTGTTTTGGTAAAGACTTGAGATTTTATATGTATACAGGCAGAACCTAATACCAGGTTATTCTTGGATCGAAGTGAGGAGTGTAATTCATGTGGCCGTTAACCGTCGGAAGGTAATTAAGCTCAGTTTGTTCCCAACATTGAATAGTTTACGTTTGGAACCAGCATGTTCTAGCAAAAACCAAATTCAATTTAAATGATTCTAGGTACGCTGTGATCCTTTCCAAGTATTTCAATCATTAATCACTTAAGCGAACATTCAACTAAGGATACATTCTCAATTAGTCAGAATATTGCTATTGCTATCATCTGTTATATTAGTCGATAATCTAGTGTTGCAAACATTATAGCTAATATCATTATTTCATCTGTTGCTTCCATCATAATATAGGAATGCATTAGAATTTAAATAAGCACTGCATGCAGTGTTATTGTGTCCAATAGATTGCTGAGTGTTCAGGAGCTATTCTTTTTTCCTGGAACCGGCGCAAAATTCGAGGGTCATTTCGTTCTTAGTTCATCCGATCCTGGTTTAGCAGCTATAGCAAATGAAATAAAGGAAGCCACATCGGAGGTCCCAAAATACCAATTATTGTTAAAACTAAAAAATAAGGAATCGTACGAAATTACAGACTGCTGGATAAATAAATTCGAAAAACAAAACGGTGAGTATACTAAATGCCATTTTTTTTGTAATGATATTGAGAGACTAGACTAGCTATCTACTAAACTTAGACCAAAAATTCATCCAAGGATTTGTTTTTCAATTCTAGGATTTATTGAGTTACTACATTATGTCGCATGAAATTTGTAACCTACCAGAAATAGATAGAATCATTTCATGAGACCACTTATTCAATTGTTATCATCATTAAGATTGTTTCATTGAACCACTATGAAAATCTTAACTAGCCTCCAGCCCTCTTGATGATGTGATATCCAAATTCTGTTTTCACCGGTTCTGATATCTCTCCCTTCTTGAGTTTAAAAGCAGCGTCCTCAAAAGCTTTTACCATGACTCCTCTTCCAAATAACCCTAAGTCTCCTCCCCTTTTTCCACTTCCCTTGTCTGTGGAAAGCTCCCTGGCTAAATTTGCAAAACTCTCACCTTTCTTTAGTCTATCGATTATGGCAATTGCTTCACTTTGTTTTTTGACAAGAATATGGGAACATTTTATTTTGTCTGACAACTGACATTAATAATCATCACTTCATTGATAAGAATGTGTTGCTATCTTGAATTAGATTGATATATCAATTCATTGGTAGACTATAGTCCTGTCTTGTTATATAAAAAAAGTCATTATCAATAAGTAATTTAAGCCCAAAATAGCGACCTAATTGGGCTTTTTTGAGCTATTGATCTTGACTACTTTTAGAAGATTGGACTTATTCTCTTGCTGACTAAGGATATGGAGGTTGTATAGTCTTATGAATACAGATCTTGTCTAATCCATATTTTATAACTATAACTGAAATGATCAATACTAGTCCTTGAATTAGGTTGTAAGGGGGGGGTAATACATAAGTAATAACACCACAAGTGCCCTTAACAAGCTCCTTTCTTTCTCTGCCCTTATTGGTTTGCCACCATCTACATATTGGGGGTATTAATTTAGGCCACAGGTTCTTTAGAAAATCGTACCCTTCCGAGATGTAATCTATCGAGACCTTGGGAACATTTAAGCCTGCTGCGAACCCTAGCATTTTAGTTGTTTGAAAGGCAAGGTAAGGATGTTCAATTTGTGACAACTGTACTCCTAAAACCGCGTACGATGTTTTCATGTCATAGTTTAAGAGTGACATAATTATGGAAGCAATGTCGTCGTCAATTTTTAACATGTGCGTTGTATACCTATTTCTTGTGAATTTGGGATTGTCAGCGGACCGTCTTTCACCCATACTTAGCTAGCAATAATTAAACATTATAAATACGTCGGCCTCGAATTCTTTTTTTCATAGGTGTTGCCATGACTGCCCACGAAATAGTACGTCACCTCAGGTCAAATCATGATGAATAGAAATTCGAAATATTTTGAAATTTCTTGCACTTTATCGTTATTCCCTAGTATAAATATATATTTCTATAAGAAACTGATCAGAAAGATAAAAATATTACTTTAGGGTATAATTACTATGGA
>JAKEIK010000101.1 GCA_022545895.1 Nitrososphaeraceae archaeon
AGACCCCGCCCAAGAGTAAGTCATGCACAACATCTTCAATCAAATGCACACTCAAATACAGTGCCATCGTTGCACCATGCTTAGCTAACTCGACTATTCTTTCACTTTGTGGGACCGGGGTCCTGGAAGCTACTCTTGTAATAATCAGTGTCTGAGTTATTCCTGGCAAGGTCAATTCTAAATTTAGTGATGCTGCTGCGCCCATCACAGCCGTTACGCCAGGAATAACTTTACAGTTCACTCCTTCCCCTTCGAGCTTGTCGATTTGTTCCCTTATAGCGCTAAAAAGCGAAGGATCTCCATCATGGAAACGAATTGCTAGCTTGCCCGACTTTGCAGCATCCTTCAATATGTTAAATATCTCTTCCCGATCAATCAACGCCGCATCGTGAACAGATGCGTCCTGTCTCGCATTCTCAAGTAGTTTTGGATTCAACAAGGAACCCGAATAAACAATAACGTCTGCATTTTCGAGCAGCTTCTGAGCTTTTAGAGTGATTAATTCAGGATCCCCTGGACCTGATCCAACAAAGTAGACAGTATTGTTATGCTTTATCATCTCGTTTCGCCACCATAAGGGAAAAATACTTACCCGATGGATTTTTGTGTTTCTTCAAATCTCCTAATCTGCCTGTCTTCATAATTTCACCCTCAGACGAAACATCTTGGGCTATCGTAATCTTGGAATAATCATCAAATCCAACTTCTGACAGCATTTCAATCACCCCATCAAAATATCGTCCGTCCTTGAGGAAAATCACTGTATCACAGGAACCAGCTGTGCGTTTTATCCTTTCAATATCATAACAAGCAGGTACTATTCCTAGTGTCTGATCGCCTTCTGCAAGGCTCATTTTTGCAGTAGCTGCGAATGCAACCATAGAGGGTATCCCCGGTATAATTTCAACTTCGATTTCCTTATAGTTCTCGATTATCTCTCTATGAATATAGATCCAAGTGCTATAGAGTGAAGGATCCCCCACAGTCAAGTAAACAACTCTTTTTCCTTCTAAAACTGCACGTGCAATGTTGTCAGCGTTACTCTTCCATTGTAACTTAAGCGTTTCCTTATCCTTTGTCATTGGAAACAACAAGTTTACCACCAAAGTACTTTCTTCGATTATGTATTTACGAACTATAGAAAGAGCAATACTAGGCTTGCCGAGTTTAGAAGTTGGCGCAAAGATAGCATCCGCATCCTTTATTCGCTCGACTGCCTTTAGTGTAAGGAGATCAGGGTCTCCAGGACCACATCCCACACACGTCAATTTCATTACCCGAATTCATAATTAATGCGTTATTTAAATTCGAGGATCTTGATGCTGAATTCACCGCATACGTTGCGTACGATGATATTTATATTTTAGTTCAAATTGGTGATGAGCAAGATATTATCAAAGCGATATACCAATGCATCGGCTTATTGTTTGAATTATTAGTTATGATAATAATATTGGTTAGATTTTTGTTGCTGATATTATCGTTACAGGATTTCTTGCAGTTAACATCGTTCCTGTACTCACATTCTTAGACTTGCTTATGGTCACTTGTGTAATGTCCATATCTGTCAATTTCTCCTTTTTTATAGCTGTTAATACTTTAAAGACGGTTTCGATCAAAATTGTGTCAATCACGATCCTACCCTTACTCTTTAAGTGCTGAGTACATAGTTTAATGATCTCTTCAGGCTCTCCATTTGTACCTCCGACGACAACTGCATCAACTAGCGGAAGCGAGGGCAGAGCATCTTGAGCATTTGAGAGTATCAACTCGGCCTTCACCCCAAATTTCATCAAATTTCTCTGCGTCAATTCTATTGCTTCTGGATTAAGATCTATTGCATACACTTTTCCATTCTTTGTTTGAAGACATACTTCCACTGTAATGCTGCCACTACCACAGCCTACGTCAATGACTTGATAATCGTCTCTAAGTCTTAATTTGCTGATAACTAACGCTCGAATATCTTCTTTGGTGATGGGCACATCTTCCCGTCTCTCGAACAATTCATCAGGTATTCCGGGTGTTAAGTAATCCCATTTCATTGTAAGAGACTTGGATGAATACGGAACCAAATATTTTTCTATTGTAGATTGGAGTGCTAGCGATTACCGTGTAATCCGGTGTAAACTAGAATCATGAACATCAGCAATAAGAATATGAAGGGAAATATTCCACTAGTGGCAAGTTTACGCTTTTCTTCGGATTTTACTCTGGTTCCAATCTTCTTGGCTGCGATATAAGAGATGATGTAAAAGATAAACCCAATCAAAACAATAAATTGTAGAGCCAAGCCTCTATTAGAGGGATTGAGAGCAACTCCCAGTATGACTCCTGCTATAATACCTAAGATAGCTCTCATGTAGTATATCCTATCTAGCTGTTCCAATCGGCTAAGCTTCATAAACTGCAGGTTTAATTCCTTCCGATCCGAAATCTTACTTTTCGTTAATTAATATTTATCTTGTGGCAGAATCAGAATATGGAATTATCAGGCTTAGAACTTCGATACCTTATAAATGAGGTAAAATCAAAAATTTCTTCGGAATATTATGTGAGTGACATCATTCCGGTGACGCAATCGGCTCTTTTATTCAAATTACACCATTCTCGCGAACCTGATATAATGCTAATGATCTCTACCCAAGGCCTCTGGATAACGAATACCAGGTTCAAGACAATAGAGGAAAATCCGATGGTGAACATTTTAACCCGAGAAATTGAACGAAGCAAGATTGTAACTTTAGAGCAAATGGGGAGTGAACGAATATTCATTGTGAAGTTCAAAAGAAACGATGACACAGAGAGGATACTTGTTGTAGAGATATTTGGGAATGGCAATATGATACTCTGCGACGCTGCAATGACAATACTAGGCTTACAACGGGCCATCGAAGTTAGGCACAGGACTCTCAGAGTTGGTTTAAAATATGTCTTTCCGCCCAAACGCGGTGAGGATGTTTTCAATGTGTCACTGGAGCATCTCTTAACTAGTAAACATACAGTCCAGTCTGACGAGTCTAATGTGGCCAAGTGGCTAGGGGTCTGTACTTCTATGCCAAAGAAGTTCGTGGATGAAGTAATTAGAAGGTCATGTATTCAGCCAACAGCACCAGTGCATCAACTGACCGATTTTGAGATGCAGTCCATTTACACAAATATTATGGAAGTTGTAAGCGATGTGGTCACAGGAAAGAATCATGACCCGGCTATATTGACGGATAGCTCTGGAAACGCTCTAGACGCATTTCCCATTCGTATTTATGACGACAAAAATCCTGAGATAAGGAAGGTTTCTACTTTCATGGATGCAATTGACAACGTTCTCGGTAATCAAATTTTGAAATTCGCAAAGAGTCAGAAGACTATGAACTTGGACAAACAAATGGCAGATATAAGGCACGATTTGGAACAGCAAGAAAAGGCGAAGGAAGAGGTAATCATACGTGCAAATTCTCTGAGAAATCTGGCCAAGGATTTAATGGCTCTGAGCCAACAAGGTTTCTTCAACTTGGAGGATCCAGAATTCGCAGCAGTCCTAGCAAAGCACCATTCTCGCATTGTTAAGGATAAGGGGGAACAGTATTTAGAAGTCGCAGATCAGTTCATCCCTGTCACTGCGAGTTTCCCCACACTTGCATCATATCTTTTCACTAGGGCAAAAGAATTGGAACGTGGAATTGACACAATCGAAGAGGCGAGTCAAAAGATTAGGTCAAAGATTCAACAGCTTCATGACAAAACAATGGATGTAGAAAAAAAGATAGAATTCAGGAAACAGGAGCAAAAGGAATGGTACGAAAGATATCATTGGTGCTTTACCTCTGATGGCTTGCTTATCGTTGGTGGAAAAGATGCATCATCTAATTCGGCGATAATAAGGAAACATCTGACTGACGGGGACATTGTATTTCATGCCGAGATCCACGGCTCTCCATTTTTTCTATTAAAAAACGGCAAAGACAAACTAGATTCCACTGTGGATATAAAGCAAGTTGCCCAGGC
>JAKEIK010000102.1 GCA_022545895.1 Nitrososphaeraceae archaeon
ATTTGCAGATAGAAAAAAGTTGGCTATCAACAAGTCCTAATAATCGTGGTCATATTACCTATCGCTGTACCCTCTCCGGCTCTGATACTATTTCATTACCTCCAAATACGAGATCCATGCTATTCCTCATATACCACGGTCAACCATATTCTACAAGTATCAAGAATAATTTGGCATATCATTTTTCCGAGATGCTTAATTATTATTCATACTCGGAGATAACGTAGTCTAAAAATGCAAAAGAGTTTATCGTTGGGAATTACAGCAATAACTGCAGCAATTATGATAGGATCTATGACGATAGAACATCAGGTTTTTGCGTCTATAGAATGCAAAAGTTGTATTACACAGTTTCAAATCCTTACTCGATCATTTGGAGCAGATGCTGGAAAAATCATTTTAATTGATAAATCAATTCCAATTTCGCAATTTATTCAATTAAACCTTCAATTTGAGAAAAACATCATAAAAGCAGTATATGCCGGTCACGTAAACACTCCAAATGATCCAGCAATAAGAGATCTAGTGACTAAATATGGTGATGATTTATTGAAATTAAATCCACCTGATCAGGTAAAGCCGTTGTTGGAGGCCTACCAAGCAGGGGTTTTGAGACTATTCACTCCGTTGTTATGCAAGTGCTAAGCTAGCCATATTACTACTAAGCTAATAGTTTCTGAATCAGATAAAGGAAGGGAATAAGTTTCATAAATTGCATATGGGTGCTACCGTAATCCAGCAACAACTCTGGAATGTTATCTGGACCACCTAATATCATGCGCAGGACACCATCGCTAAAAGTTTCCTGGCACTTTACTATGGAAGCGTACCGCCAGCTCATGATGTTTTAAAGTGCAAGGGTCCTAACACTATATACCGGAGCACCAATTTAAAAAACTATGAAAGTAAGGGTTTACTTCTGCAAAGAGCCTGATATTGAGATTATTATAAAAAATAATAAAATTGGTAGACAAGCATTAGATACTATTTACGATTTAGTCTGGGAATGTGAGTTTAAAAATATTCTGAATGTAGGAAGAGTATGGCTCAAGTTTAAAGAAGAGAACAGACCATTTGGAATGCCTCTAAGAGATAAGAGAACTCATAGTAAGATCTCTCCGGGAGATATTATCCAGATTGACAAAGAATACTATATGGCTAGTTCAGTTGGTGCCAGAAAAATAAGACTTTTTGATTAACTGTCGTTTAACCTAAATCGAATTAGAGTGTTGCAATTTACCCTACTAGTTTGGCAAATTATGTCCCTTTACTTAACAGAACCTTTTAATTGAGACTAAAAAAGTCTATTTCACTATCAGATTTACAAAATTAGTTTTGGTCACGGTCCCATCTGTAGCGCTAACTCCGATCGTGTAGTTACCCGAAACTATCTGCTTGCCTTTTTCAAATCTTAACTGCAACTGTAAAGGAATATTTTCGGTCAAGCCAGAGAGATTTAGAGCAGTTGGAGAAAACTCAGTGGTTATATTTTTTAACGATCCAAATGCAGTCATAGAACCGGATGTCTTGAAAGAAAGGGCATCCTCTCCAGTATCAATTAAACCTGAACTTGAGTTTATTGGCTTTGAAATTATCTCGAGATTGATTGTTGTTGGTTTTGATTGCGCCGGATCGCTCGATGACATAATGATATTACGTTGAACTGATTTGATTCCAAAGGGGACTGGTATATCACGATTTATTATTCCTATTTTGTCGTAGTTATATTCGGAAAACCAAACGCGATTTCGATCTTGAGGATCTGCAGCAAAATTAAGAACATTTGATATAAAACCCGTAGACGGATTACGTGTCGGAATTTCATATTCGGTAAGTTCTAAATCAGTCGTATTAAGAAAAGCTATCCTATTTCCGGTGTGCTCATTGAACCACAAACCGCTACCATTCACTCCTTCTCTTAACCAGAATGGCAGACTGATGTATTGATGGGGATTGCTTGATACTGCAAATCTGGTCGCTGATTTAGAAACCAAATCATATTCTGTAATGAAATTTGCGTCATGTTCTGTAATCCATAATCTAGAGTCAAGTGCAATTACATCATAGGGAGACTGGAATAACTTTTTATTTTCACTACCTTGAATCTCCAGCACCTTCAGAATATTAATGACTTTCCCCTGAGCGTCTTTTACCATCCTAAACTGAATAGCTTTATCATCTAGAGTCTGTGTTATCCATACTGAGTCACCATTCAAGAATAAACCACTGGGGTACGAACTTTTACCTAGTGAAAATTCCGTTACATGATAATTTGATTGATTAGAATTGTATGTAGAATTTCCTTCGTACTTTTGCACTAGTCCCACCGTGCCTGCTGCGAATGTGGTAAACCATATATTTCCTGTGTTATTGTCAAGTTTCATTTGGAATGGTGTTCCGCTAATGGACCGAAATGTTTGAAACTTCAAAGTAGTGCGATCAAAACGCCAAAGAGGACTAGACGAATCAGCTTGTGAAAACCAAATTGAACCATCCTTGCCCTCAACCATTGCCCAAACCATGTTTACCCCAGTTCTACTTCTTTTACTGCCATTATTGAAATCTTGGCTTTTTAATGGATAAGAAGAGAGCACTTTCCCATTGATGGGATCAAAACTAATAAGAGTGTGAGATTTGGTTCCCACAGTCCAGACAGTTCCACCACTATCAACCAATATTCCATTGGGCCATGTTCCATTTGGCAAAGTATATTCTTTGACATACTTTGTAGGTATAATCTGGATAGTTTGTGATGGTCTAAGTGGGTTCAAAGGTTTCGTTTCTTCAAAAGTTTGTGCTAGAGAAATACTGACTGATGAAAAGATTACTACTAAGAATAACATAATACTAATAGATATCGCTACTGATATGGAAAACGCGATGTTTCCAGTATTTATCGTTAGGCCTGTCTTTTTATTTTTAACCATTTTTTCAATTCACTAAAGCGTCTGTCATAGCTAGTATCTGACTTCAGTTAGATGAGAAGGTAAGAACAGATCGGTCTCACTCAACTGAATAGATCAGACTTGAGATCACGACGCAATTGAATCTTCTCTGACAGCCATCCAGCTAAAGCAACTATTCCCGCAATAATCACAAAATACTGTCCGCTCCCAAATCCAATAATACGATTTACCAATGTACTTTCCTTCCCCTTCCATTCTTCACCTATAAGGCCTCCAGTAGAGGCAGCCTGATGAGAAAAATTACTTCTAAATGACTCTACAGCAAATAGCCATATCAATCCAGAAGAGATAGCCAAGGCACTAACTAGCAATAGGAGAACAGATCTTTGCTTCTTCCATACAAGTGAAGTAATTATCATTGGAATTGACATAATATATAGTATGATACTGAGAATAATACTAAGATAGGTATCTTTGTATGATGATGTTATATCTAATAAAAGAATTTGATTTTGAGACAAACTAGGAGATTTTCCAAATAACTCCTCTAGAATTGACAGTGGAGAGAAAGGATGATATCCAAAGAGATTGACAATTATCCAAGGTATAGCAATTGAAGGTAACAGCAAACCGATGACAACCGGTAGAATTATGATTATTCCACTCCAAAAACAAGTGGGGATGGTGTTTCGCATTCACTTCTCGCATGGTAGATCAACCGATGATGTGTTACCACAACCAGTTGCCCACAATTTGGCCAAATTATTATTCAAGTCCTGTCCAAGAGCAAATGGGCTGTCGACTGCGAACACATATGGTGGATAATCAGGCACTGCGTCAGCTGGATCCCAGAGAGTAACTACCTTACCGTATGTTCCCTGTAAAGTTTCAACCAATTTTCCGCATTCAACTCCCTGTGGAAGAGATACACACGATGGCATTCCTCTTTCAGGCGTTAACTCTACCGCGTGGTTGTGCCAATTCTGTCTTTCTCTTTCTGGTAATTTGGTGTATTGATCCTTGGTGATAATAAATTCAACTTGCGATAGCTGAGGTCCTGCATCTTTCATGTGAGCATTCTCCTTTGCGTAAAGTAGACAAACCGCGACGATCCTTTTGTCCAATTTACAATAGTGGTCCATAGGTGCATTCAAGTTCATGCTGTCGTGTCGATTTACAGTTACATGGATATCATACCCCTGACTTGGATTCTCGCCTTCAATCTGTGCTATTGAATTCTGCGTTGAGGCAATTCCTGTGGTCATCACTGCAACGATTGCAGCAACAACAGCACCCAACATTATTTTTCTTCTATTATTTACTACGCTAGTTTTCTTATTGCTCGATCTTTCGGTACTATCTTCTGCCATTGCATAACAACGATTAGCAGTTCGATTTATAGATTATACCAAATCCTTCCCTAATTCTACCCAGATCTATACATATAGTCCGCATAGATGTAAAAATTAAACATTTTCACGAGTCAATATTCTATTATAAGATATCAACTTTCCTTCATTCGAATTTAGGAAATTCTAATTTTGCTCATTTTCCCTTTATACTTCAACAGTAGAGTTCCACATCCCAGTTTGATAAACTGATTAGTTCACTAAGAACAGCTATGAGTTCAGATAATGTGAACTATAGTAAATCATGTCTTGCGTTGTGAAGGGGAGGATAGAAAAAAATGTGTGCTGGGCCACACATTCAAATTCCATTCGGGCAATGTATCGTGAACCCAAATTACTAACCTGGCTTTGGTGTAATCAGTCGTCGTTGTCATCATGGTTGTTGTCATCATGGTTGTTATTGTGGTGATGGTTGTAGTGGTGATGGTGATGATGATGATGGTGATGATGGTTGTAGTGATGTCCATGGTCTGAATCAGCAAACGCAGCGTGAGCTATGAAGACTGGATTTGTTGCCAGAAGGATTGCAATTGCAATAAAGGCTGCTGCACCTGCTATTCCAAATCTATTAGTTTTCGTATACATTACCGATTGATAGTACTAGTAGTTCATTTAATGCTTCCTTAACTTTGTTATGTCACGTTACCTAATATAATAACGATATGATACAATTGTCTTATTGAGTTAATAAAATTACGAGGAAAAAATATTTACCACTTACATGTTTGTACCATAATTGATTTATACAATGTAACTATTCTATAATTATAATTCGAAAGTGTCCTGATGCTAGAGATGTGGATCGTACAAACAATCCTTTAGCTCGTCCTTCCTGCAAAGCTAGGTGTTATGCCAAACATATGGAATCCATTATCTTTCTTCCCATAATTGGTTTCTATAATCTTGACTTTTTATAACTGGATATTTAATTAGTAACTATCTAAATGGTCGTTAAAATTTTGGGAGGGAATAGCTATTACTGGATTTATCGGTCTTATCTCGACTGCCAATAATTAGCTATAAACATGAAGGTGGGTTGGTGATAGAATTGACTATAAAAGAAAACCCACCTCTACTGTGAGTTTCTATTTCCTAAATACCGCTAAAAATTGAGTATTTATTTTCCATTTTTCTTGAAGGTTTGGTCGAGCCAGTCAAAAATTCTCTGACTAGATAATGCTGGGGCTCCACATTGACAATGTTCCTCAGCTCCCTCTATTTCTGTAAATAAGATATGCGTTTTAGGACAAGTAAGTGCATTGAATACTTTCTGTGGTTGTCCTGGAAATGAGTCATCTTTCTCTGCTTCAAGAACAAGCGTAGGACATCTGATCTTGTCGGCAACACCATCTAACGTAAATCTTGTACTTTTCTGTATCAACTCTATGGGAGTTTTGGAACCTGTTGTCCACATTCCATGTTTCATGTTGAACTTTAGATTAGGATCTGTCTCCATTAGTATTTCTAAAACTGCATTGACCACCTTCTCATCACCATTCTCATAGGCTTTGCGTAGGGCCAGAGGAAATGACGATTCAAAAGATTCGCGTCCATCGTATACTCCATTATATAAGATGCAAGCAGATATTCTATGTTCGTAAGCAGCAGCTCTGGCAGCCAGATAACCACCCATACTTATACCCATCAAACCTATCCTCTGTACATCTACTTCTTTCCGATCTAATGCATAATCCATAACAGGTATCACGACTTTCTCCCAATCAAATCTAAAAGGTATTTTCTTTTTCCGTATTACTGCCCCTTGTCCAGGACCTTCAAAGGTTAAACAATTGTACCCTCTTTGTAAAGCTGGAGCCGCCGCAAATGTATATAACTCTTCCAATGTAGAATCGAACCCACCATGCACTATCAATGTTGGTCTTCTATTTTTGTTCCCGTCAACAGTATACATGTGTCCTGGCAGTGATGTTCCCTCGTATGGTATTTCTATTGATTCAACGGTAAAGGAAAAAAGCTCGGCAGCCTTATTAAAACATTCTTTGCTTCTTCCCCAAGTCTCTAAAATCCTTGAATCTTCTGGATCTGTAAGAAGAAACTCTGCAGCTCTATAATAATTTGAAGCCCGAAGATATCCATCTCTTGCGCTTACCTTGTGACCGGATAATGAGGATTCGTTGGCGTACTTGTGGACTCTTTCAGCTGTCTTAAACCATTCAGAGTACCAGCTTTCAAAGTTGCCTTGCTCGATACGATATGCGGTAGATAGACATTCTCCTATATCGGCTCCTCCGTAATATGTCTGACTGATTGTTCTCAATAGCTGCAAAGAAAAGGTAGGATCTTGAAATACTATTTTCATGATAATTCCGAAATTAATTGAGCTATACTTAAATCATGTGTAAAAGATCGTCTGACCTTAAAAGTAGACGTTATTATGCTGGAATGGGGTTATAAAATCACAATAAAAGATATCATTATCTTCAAGTAGGAACTCATTTCTGTAGAGACGGTGTATATGTGGGTTTTTGGTGGGATAGAACAAATTTGACTCGAACTTGACAGGAATCTTCAATTATCCAACTGTCTAACCACAGTAATTACATTTCAATTCATTAATTAAATGATTTGTGATAGGAGGTAAACTTATAGTATTAGGTATTACAACATCATCATATGTCTGGGAAGATGACACCTGAAGAAGTACTTGATTCAGTGACAGAAGGTATCAATGCCGGAGATCTAGATTCCTTAATAACATTATATGAACCTCTCGCATGTTTTGCTTCTCAACCAGGACAGCTTGCTAAAGGTCCAGATGGTATACGTGAAAGTCTGCGCGGTTTCATTGATATGAACGGCAAGTTGGACCTCAAGGTAAAGAGAGTGCTTAGAGCAAGCGATCTTGCTCTTGTAACTACTGAATGGTCATTCAGTGGAACTGGGTCTAATGGCAAGCGTGTTGATATAACGGCTAAATCTGCAGACGTTCTACGTCAACAACCCGACGGAACTTGGCGATTTGTTATTGATAATCCTTGGGGAACAGATTGATCAAGTTGTTACTGAATTACTACACGGCCTCTAGATTTTCAAATTTCCGTGAGAAGCAAAGTGAATTGTTCTTAACGTGAAATTACGTTTATCTTCTTAGAAAGAAAGCGAGGAGAGTAAATCCCTACAAATAATTAAGTCAGTAAATACAAAAACACCCAAATGAGCACAGGCCCAAGCAAAGTAAATGGTGGTATTACGGG
This sequence comes from Nitrososphaeraceae archaeon, assembly GCA_022545895.1. GTDB lineage: Archaea > Thermoproteota > Nitrososphaeria > Nitrososphaerales > Nitrososphaeraceae > TA-21. Next base: position 7,531 of record JAKEIK010000102.1, read on the forward strand.
CTAATCCTGGTG
>JAKEIK010000103.1 GCA_022545895.1 Nitrososphaeraceae archaeon
TAAAAGCGCAATCGAGGTTCTCAGATATTGGACCGACATTTTGGCACCAACCCTTGCTAAAGCAATCAGACTAAGTGGTGGGATCGATTTAAAGGCAATTATGGCAAGGGCTTTACATATGGGAGATGAACTTCACAATCGGCCTGCTGCCGGCACTATATTATTTGAAAGCATAGTGATGCCATTCTTGCTTGAGGTGGCAGACAAGAAGGAAATATCTAAAGTGGCTAGATATCTTTCAGAAAATGAGATCTTCTTTCTATGTTTAAGCATGGGTGCATGCAAAACAATGACCCGAGCTGCTGCTAATATAGACTACAGCACACTTGTTACAGTCATGGCAAGAAATGGAACTGACTTTGGTATAAAAGTTAGCGGACTAGGAAACAAGTGGTTCACAGGCCCGGCAGGCATAATCAATGCTGTATATTTTCCAGGATATGGAAAGGAGGATGGAAATCCTGACATTGGAGATAGTGCGATCACTGAAACAGCTGGAGTTGGGGGCTTTGCGTTAGCCAATTCTCCTGCCATACTGTCACTAATTGGTGGGTCATCAGAAGATGCTCTTCGTTATACGAAGCAGATGAGGCAAATTACAATCGGTCTTAATGATTCCTTCACGATTCCAATATTAAACTTCCAAGGAACTGCGACAGGTATTGATTTGAGAAAGGTAGTAAGGACAGGGATTCTTCCAATCATCGATACGGCGGTAGCTCACAGAAAGCCTGGAATTGGTTATATTGGAGCCGGATTGGTAAATCCACCCATGGAAGCGTTCAATCAGGCTCTCTATGCTTTTGGTCAAAAATTTGATTTATTGAAGGACAATTAATTTACAACATTTTGGACAAGTTACATTGAAACGGAACCACTTTTGAGTTCGTTCCAAGTTGTAATCATTTTTTATCTGGATATTAATTTTCTTGTTTCCTTAAAAAATCTCTCATTCGTTTGTTTTTTTTTTTTTGACTTTGAAATTTGAATGGATTATGATTATACTTGATATTACTCAACACGAGTACAATTTCTTATAAAAGAGTCAGATACAATTGATTGTTGACTAGTGCTAAGAATCTCAGAATATTTTTAATAAATAAATATTGACAAGGACTTTCTATTCCCCCTTATCATGGAAGAGTAATCATCGTAATGTGCGACTCGCTACACAGGATTATTTATTTATCCCTAGGCATTATTCTATAGACTTTACCATGTTCGACTGAAACCACATACAGTAACCCATCTGGTCCTATATTCATACTGCTAATACCTCCAAATCCTGTTCCAAAGACTATATCCCCATAGCCCGATGAACTCCAATTTTGTAATACCTTCGAACTCAATTCTGAAGGAAGAGATAAATGGTAACGGTCAGCTGTGAGGTCAAAATGATATAACCTTCCGTCTAAAAAGGCACCTATGAATATGTCATTATAGTATTGAGATCCCAACTTTTCTGATGTAAGAAACTTTAGACCTGTTGGCACTACCTTTTTTGTCCATACGAATTCTGGTTCATTGTAACTTCCACTTCCATTGAAATTCACAAGTGCAAAGGGAGCAGCTGGAAAATAAACACCAAGTCCTTGTATTATTCCATACCCACTGTTGAAACCAGGTCTTACAATGTTTATTTCATCATTAATCCAATGACCGGTTTCTGTGTCCCATAATCTTCCTGTGATAGGGTCAAAGTCCATTCCAAAACCATTGTGTATTCCATATGCATAGTACAGGTTCAAAGGACTCGAATCTCCCAATATTCCATGACCCTTGTCGTCTAACACTGGATTACCATCTAGGGTTACTCTCAGGATTCCCGCTCTGCCATCCACAAGAGAACTATTCACGTAATTCTGAGTCAGTGTCTGGACAGCAGTTTCATCGAATTCACTAGCTACTTCACCTATCACGACATACAGATTGTTATCTGGACCAATGGTAATGTATCCGCCGTGATTTTCGATAGAATTCGCAGGTAGGTTCAAAAGTCTCTTTGGATTAATTAGTTTGTCATCTGTGAAATCATAACGGTATACTCTATTTCCGAGAATATGCGGATTGCCCTTCGTTGACGTTTTATTTGAATCAGTATTATTATTGGCTACTTCTGTGTAGTACAGGAATACGAAAGTATTATTGTATAGATTACTCTTTTTAGTCACGGCTACCCCAAGTAGTCCTTGATAGAATCCTTTAGCAACCGGGACCTCTAGCCGAGTTTTAGTTGATAATATTCCATCGACTATTCTAACCAGGCTGCCATTTTTTTGTAGAATCAGGAAATCATTATCTCCAAGAAAAGCCATTGATGTAGGCATATTCAAACCACCAGCCACTACTTGTACTGTAAGATTACTATCCATGAGGTGGGGTAACTTTGTGATGCCGTTACTGTTATTACCATCACTAGAGTCAGCTAAAATTGCAGAAAATGAGTTTGCAATAGAAAGTAATGATTGACTTCCAGCTATCGTTATTGTGAATATAACAACTATTATTGACAGAACTAATCTTGTTGATAGATAGGCTTCCAAGCTTTGGGATTTCATCATGATCTACACCTCATTTTTGAATTGAAAGTCCATCTTTTAGCTACATGAACTCAAGGTGAACTAAAACAACAAACAAGAGTCCAATATATAAATAATAACCGTACATCCAGTATAGCAAGGTGCAGGTGCATGTGCGTGTCCGCTGTTCTATGTATGCATGGTATGTACACGTTACCACCGTAGGACATTACGACAGTGATTGAATCTGGCAGTGCTGGACTATTGGTACAAAAACGGATAGGGCTGAGGTTTAGATCTGATCATAAACCACATTGGAATTCCCTTGTATGATTAGCAAGCCACTCAGCTCCATTGGTGGTAACTTGTTCCGATTTCACTCCAAATGGACCTTCATGCATAAGATTCGCTTCTCCGGAAATGATGGGTTGGCCTCCTGGTTCACCATGAGATTCAGAAGCGCCAAATGCCAATTTATTTTTATAAATGTAGTCACAACGTCTAAGGTGGTCATGTCATCAAAAAAAGATGAACTCGATTCTAAAGACATTCAAACTGAGTTAATTAGATTCATAAAAGAAAATGATAAGGAACCTGTAGCGGCGTTTGGAGATATCCCCGAAGGTCACGAAGGTCCATACATGCCTTCGATGGAAGAATTCCTCAAAGGTGCTCGACAGGCAGCAAAATGTGGGCTGGAGCTCGCTAAGGGGCGTGCAGATCTCGCCGAAGAGAAAATAAGAGGATTTGGAGGTCTGGAAGACAACAAATGAGCGTCTACCACACTCCGCGTTGCCGCATCTTATGGACCAATGTTGCAAGTGGTCCGCTTAGCAATCTAGTGGACACTGACACAGTTCTGCATTATCAACCCCTCCACCTGATCATGGGGGTACAAATTGACCCTAGTATTTTTCAGTCTCCAGGTTATTTTAGCTTCAACTTTGATCTCTTCTTAAATGGTGAACGCCGCGGTCAAAGATGGATAGGATGGATTCCAACTGAATTGCCCACAATTACCCTTGGATGGTTTTCCTACACATGGAGGACTGCTATCGAATTGATGGGTTGGGGTTTTTATGATGTTTTTCTCTTTCGGCCTAGCATCAGGTTCAACATGTGGGGAAAGCCAGGAAGTAAGGAACCTATCCCTGACGAATTTGCAGTAGCCGAGGAACCTCACTATATTTCAGTGGATACAGAATAGCAGCAGTTTTCCCTGGGTAATACTTGCCCTATTAATTTTCA
>JAKEIK010000104.1 GCA_022545895.1 Nitrososphaeraceae archaeon
GGTAATAATGCTAACAGGTGAATTTGATTATAGCACTCCGCTATTATCAATGAACAGAAGACGATGGGATGAATTGGTTGAAAATTACGTTCTTATTCCCGCATTAATTACAAGGGAAGCTGTTGGGATCATGGCTCCATCAGGCGCTTTAGATGAGCCTTCACTCTTTAGAGGATCTGAGGGAAAGGTAATCATAATTGGGCCCGATGCTCCCGTAGGGAAGAAGATATCTGGTGTAGTCAGAGCAAGATCCGAAGTCTTTCGAGGCGCTCTAAGACCGTTTAATGCTACGGTAAATCAAGAATTGCGTGATGTCCTAAATTCCAAAATTAGACAATACCTCCTGTTGTGTGGAAACATAGAAGGGAATACGCCTAACGACGAGGGAATAAAAGATGTGGTGCTCAATCTATTATCTGATTCCTACGAGAGTAACAACCAAACAATTTTTTATCCTGATGAGGCCTAGAATTTTAGTTATTTTTTGAAATTGCAATTATTGAGACCTCATCGTGCAGACTGATTATCCTATAATATTTTTCGACATATATCACGACCAAATTAGGATAAATTACTTCCAAGCTGGCAAGATTTAGCATTACAAAGGGCATCAAAGAATTAAATAATACAACAGAAGTATGAACAATACGCTCTACGTCTTAGATACCAGTATCATAATTAATGGCGAAGTTACTAGAATGTTAGAATCGGGAGAAATTTCAAAGGGAGACGAAGTTGTAATTCCAATAGCTGCGCTAGATGAGTTGCAGTCCCAGGCGTCTACTAGCAAGGAGCACGGAATGGTGGGGCTCGTTGAAATAAAAAGAATTAGAGAACTATGTTCAACTAGAAACATAAACCTCAAGTTCATCGGATCCCGTCCTGAACTTGATGAAATAAAACTGGCAAAACATGGACGTATTGATTCAATTATCAAGGATGTAGCTCTTCAAGAAAATGCTGTTTTGGTTACGGCAGACTTTGTTCAGTCAATGGTTGCAGAAGCCCAAGGTATCAAGTGTATTCACGTGCGCCCACCTAAATTGTCGAAGCCCCTTGAATTCGAAAAATTTTTCGATGACAAGACTATGAGTATTCATTTGAAAGAAGGGACTTATCCACTAGCCAAGAAGGGGGTACCAGACAATTTGGAGTTAGTTCGAATTGGTGACAAAAAGATTGGCTATCAAGAGCTTTCACGACTTGTCAAGGAAATTTCAGAAGAATCACGATCTTCAGAATCGGGATCTATAGAGATCAGCAAAACTGGTGCAACGGTTATTCAACTTGGAAAATATAGAATCGCGATCACTAGAGCACCATTTTCCGACGGATTGGAAGCGACTATTGTAAAACCAATAGCAAAACTTACCATTGACGATTATGGGTTGAGCGAAAAACTTGTTGCTCGACTATCTGAAAAAGCTGAAGGAATAATAATATCTGGACCACCGGGCTCCGGAAAGAGTACTCTCGCCAGCAGTTTGGCCGAATTCTACGTAACTAAACGTAAGATAGTTAAGACTTTTGAATCCCCTAGAGACTTGCAAGTCCCCGAAGAAGTAACCCAATATGCGCCTCTTGAAGGAAGCTTTGAAAAAGCCGTTGATATCCTCTTGCTTGTGAGACCGGATTATACTATATTTGATGAAATTCGAAGAAACCGGGACTTTCAGGTTTTTGCTGATATGAAACTTGCTGGAGTGGGAATGATTGGCGTTGTACATGCCAGCTCTCCATTGGATGCGGTACAGAGATTTATTGGTAAGGTCGAATTGGGTATGATCCCTCAGATTGTAGATACGATAATATTCATGAGTGGTGGAATGGTAAAAAAAGTCTATGAAATAAAATTGACCGTAAAAGTCCCTCACGGGATGACTGAAGCGGATCTGGCAAGACCGCTTGTTGAAGTGCGAGACTTCGAATCAGGGGATATTGAATATGAGATATACACATACGGGGAAGAAAACATAGTAGTGCCAGTGAAAGAAATAGCTGAAAAGACTCAGACTCAAAGTGCGGTTAAGAAGCTAGCCGAGGCAAGAATAAAGGATGTAGTACGGAGATTTGATCCAAATGCCGAGATAATTATTGTTTCAGACAATCGGATAAAACTTCGAGTTCACAAGGATGTTATTCCTAGGATAATTGGTAAAGGCGGTGCAACAATCACGGAACTGGAAGACTTGTTAGGAATAAAAATTGATGTTGAAATGAAAACACCTGCCTTAGGTAGGGAGGTGAATTTTGATATCGTCGAGTCTGGATCTGGGATCGTTTTCACAGTAGATAGTGACACATTGGGCAAAAAAGTTGATTTGTATATTGAGGATGAATTCATTTGCAGTAATCAAGTTGGCAAGAAATCAAGAATTAAGATTGACAAAAGATCAGAAAACGGTAGGCGGTTGTTGAATGCCTTGCTTACTGGACAGAGTATAAGAATTTATAGCAATTTGAACTCATAATGATCGTCTAATGCTTTCTATCAAAACGAATGTTCTTATACGACAGTGATATTGTTATTTGTACTGGTAACGGCAGGCTAACAATAGTGTCATGCCGAAGATTCAAATTTGCTGAGAACAAAACGACATGGACACTATCACAGGTCAAAGGGAAGAAGCCATTTTTGAAAGCATCATCTAATTCAATAGGTAATAGATAACCACCATGTTTCAAAATTGGATTTAAGTTAACGGCTTTTTGGTAACGAATTGCACTAAAGTAACACATTCTGTGCCTAATGTTTTTTCATTGTATTTTGATTAATCACAAGAAGATCTATTGTTAGACTCTGCAGAAAGGATATATCAGGCCCTCCAATTTAGGATCCAAACATGGTTTACGGGGTATATTCTCCTATTCAATTTGGTATTACCTTATTGCAAAATACGCAAAAATCACTTCCCTAATGTTTCCAGTTTTTTAAATGATTGTTTAAACAAATAACAGAATATTGTTAGTGTAAATTGACAGATTTAGGATCTTCACCTAAAGGCCAGGAATACCAACTCCTAATCTTAGTTCTTAGGTTTTATCATGATTTTTTTCCATTTAGTTGTATTTTAGGGAACCAGATACACATGCTTATGATGTCGTTGCAGCGCTTCACTTAATTGAGGTGGTAGTGATATTATTTCAGATTCAAGATATGCACAGATTATTTTTAGAGAGAAATATGGCTTCCTGTGAAACTCTAATTCATAGCTAATCAGTTCATCAGTTAGTCCATGTTCGAAAAACAACCTGACGTCTCCAAATGCTCTAAGTCCTCTCTTCCCTCTTTGTATAGCCTTATCTGTTACGTCGTTCCAACACTTCATTACTTTCTCATTATTGATTTTCATATAATGGCCTCTGAAATACCATTCTGCTGTAGTAACAATTGTAATATCCCCGTCCTTGTAAAGAGTGTCTACATAGTCAGTCTCCCATAGATCACGCATTACATCAAGTACTTTCTCCTTGCTAAGATAATCTGTGATAAGTACAATGGATTCATTATTTTCTAGTCCTTCTTTTAAAAAATGTAGCGCATGTGCGAATTTGTCTTCCTGGTTACGGTAAATAGTCAAAGTATGAATTCCAGTCAAACTGGTTACCTTCAGTTCAAGTAGTTTAAAATCTTTCAATACAGATGGTTTTATATCAAAATATCTCGTTATTGAGATATGCAAGTGTTTTTCATACACTTCTATACGAATCGACAGTAAGGGAGGTACCCATATTTCCTCCTACGATTTATATCAGCGAATTTCGCGAATAAATTTCCCAAATAATGAATCAGTGAAATTTAAAAAACCAAATAATACTATGTTCCTCTTATATTTTTACCAAATGAAAATACTGGTAGGGATGGATGAAAGAGAGACCACATTATTGTATCAATTTATTCTGGTAAACAGAGGTCATCAAGTTAAAATTACTGAGACAGGTGGCAAGTGCATAAACACTTATCGTAAAAACTTACAGGTGGTGCGACCTAAGGATTTTAAAAATTCGTTTATGTCCTCGTATGACGTGGTAATATTAGATCAAGTACTGCCCGATATCAACGGACTTGAGATTGCAAAGCGAATACTTGCGGTCAATCCTTATCAACGAATTATTCTTACTTCGGGAAGCATACAGGAAGCTATAACTCCTGCCATGAAAGAACTACGAATGCCTATTCAGATATTGTCGAAGGCAATGTTACGCCAGCTCCTAATCAGTGCAGTAGAGGACACCGAGATTTATGATGAACTGAAGAAATTCAAGGCTGACTATAGTAAATATATAAAATATAATGAGATCCACGAGAATATTTCATGATTCGGGTCCGAAAGTCCTTCTGCTCGCCTACTGCAAAGCAAACTTATTCAGATAACTTCCCTTGAAAACCGTCCTATTTGTAATTAATAGGTGTTCTGTATATTTTTCCTTTTTTTGTATATTGAGTCTGTTCGTTTGTGATATATTTCCCATGTATTAAAAACGGTATGAGTCCTGATCAACTAGATAAGCTAGCATTAAAAAATTGAAATAATATGTATATTTGTACGGGGGATAGTAGGAGCAAAAGGCGGTGAAAAATATTACCCGAGTTCTAAAGTCTATGACACTCCAGCTCATCTGAGTCAGGCATTGACATAGACGATTTAAATCATACGTTACTGTTAAGGAGTGCTGATCTTGTATATAATTCCATCATCATAGGAAAGAACATAAAGATATCCATCAGGTCCAGTTTCAATATCAGTGATTCCACCAAATCCAGATCCAAGTACAACAGAATCTAGTTCTTGACTGTTATCGACGACTTTGTCGTCTAAGCCAGGTGAGCCCAAATTAAACCCATTTCTCTCTTCATTCATCTGGAAAAAATACAGGTTTCCGTTGTTAATATCTCCTACAAATACATTGTTAGTATATTTGTCCCCCAATTTATTCGAAGCTAGAAATTCTATGTCTGTAATTCCTATTGGATCTTTAAAACTGAGCACTGGATCCGAGTATTTTGAGCCTTGGAAATTTACCAACTGAGATTCAGATATACCGCTCCTTGATATTGGACCCATCACCAGTTTCCAACCACTGTTGAGTCCTGGCGTTACTAGATTGATCTCATCATATATATCTTCGCCATTTTCCGTGTCCCATAATGAGCCACTCACAGGGTCTATCGCGAGTCCAAAACTATTTCTGATCCCATACGCGTAGTAATGACCCAGCGGATCTAATGATGAATTACTTGTAGGGAAAGGATTGTTCTGTGCAGGGCTACCATCTTCCGGATTTACTCTGAGAATTGCACCACTGAAATCAGGGTCTGGCCCGTCTTTAATATTCTGGTCCTTGCCATTTCGTTGTAGTTCGCCTGTTACAGAATAAAGTGAATTGTCTTTTCCAGAAACTAATTTTCCTCCTTGGTGATTAGTTCCAGGTCCGGCAGGAAGATCCAGAAGCAACTTCTGATTTGTTAAAGAAGATCCACTTATGTCGTATCTATATACTCTATTCTTCGCGCCACTATCAGATTCTGTAACGTACAAAAACACATTCTCTCCAATCTTTTCGATGCCCAACAATCCTCTCTCATTCTTATTTACTGCAGGCAAAGAAAGGACAGGGCTTGGTTGTAAAACACCACTAGAGACTAGTCGAACATTCCCTTCCTTTTCTAAAACTAAAATATGATCTGCATCCAGAAACAACATGCTAGTAGGAAATGATAATCCTTGTACTGTCGATTCTATTCTCAAATTCGCATCCTTTGTCATGGGCTGACCGAAAGCCTGCATGTTACCAAACCCCAAACTAAGGATAAACAACAGTGCCACTGGGGCTACAAGATTTTTAAACTCCATCCTATCAGCTACAACGGGCATGAAATGCTTTTATACTTTTGGATCTTAACGTGGTTAAACAATTCTTTAGGCCGAATCTACAAAGAATAGATCCAGCTAGTAGATTATCAAATTATTCTCTTGATAAGAAACAAGATGATTTTAATTTTCATCGGAAAGGATTCCTTCGATCAACAGGATTGTTCTGAGGTGTTTTGCCAAATCAGTTACAGTGATTATACCGATAACCTTGCCATCAGATATTACAGGAAGTCTTCTGATCTTGTGATTGACCATCCTTTGTACGGCAACATCAACAGGGGTATCTGGGCTAGCATAAGTTTGAATTTTAGACATTATGCTTCCAACATTTATGGTGGAAGGCTGCATGTCCTTTAAGCATATTTTCTTAACAAAATCCCTTTCAGATATTATTCCAACAGGAGCATGATTTTTCTCGATTATTAAAGAGCTTATCCCCTTTTCAGTCATAAGCCTGGCGGCATCCAAAGCCGTCATATTTTCATCAACTGCTACAACGTCCTTTGTCATAATGTCTTGTACTAGATCATTCAATGAGTGTATTTAATAAATGACAGTCAAAATAAATATTTTGAAATAAACTCCAAAAACCAAATCAATGCTTGTCATCTGGCCCAATCTATTAATAAAAGAAGGATCGAGGATCAAACCATCCTCTAAATGGTTAAGATTGGCCTAGTAGTTTTTCCCGGAAGTAATTGCGATCGCGATGTATTTAATGTATTAAACAACATCCTAAAACTCAAAACAGAATATTTGTGGCACAAGACTGATTCCATACATGAATTTGATGCCGTTATTCTTCCGGGTGGGTTTTCATATGGTGATAGACTACGGGCAGGAATCATTGCGGCACGTAGCCCGATTATGAGACAGGTTAAAAAATTGGCTGAAAGAGGTTTGCCAGTACTGGGAATTTGTAATGGTTTTCAAATACTTGTCGAATCTGGAATGTTGCCTGGAGCTTTGTTGATGAATAGAGGGCTAAACTTTGTATGTAAGTGGACTAGAATGGAGGTATTAAATACGTCAACACCTTTTACGGGCATGCTAAATAATAATCAATTGATTAACATACCCGTTGCACATGGTGAGGGGCGTTATATGATTGATCAAGACACATATGAGAGTTTGAAGAAAAATAAACAAATAGTGTTCAAGTATAAAGATGAAAATCCCAACGGTTCTATTGGATCTATTGCTGGAATATGTAATGATAACGGAAACGTTTTGGGTATGATGCCTCATCCAGAAAGGGCTTCAGATCAGATACTTATGCCTCATGGATTAACAAATAATGCAATCTTAATTTTCCAATCGTTAATGCTTTTTTTGTCTAGGAAAAAAACTGTAAACAAGCGGAGGCGCTAAAACGACGTGTTATCTTCTACCGAAGATGATTATTTGACTAGGCAACTGGGTAGGACACCCAACCCACTTGAACTTGATATGACTTCTACCGAATGGTCCGAACATTGTTCTTATAAGTCGTCCAAGATGTTACTTAAATTATTACCAACTAAAGGAACTAACGTTATAATAGGACCTGGATACGATGCAGGCGTCTTGGACGTAGGCAATGGAGATGTTATTACTGTCCACATTGAAAGTCACAATCATCCATCAGCAGTTGATCCGTACGGCGGCGCCGCAACTGGAGTTGGAGGCGTTATACGTGATATCATTTCCATGGGGACGAGGCCTATAGGTCTTCTTAATGCGCTTCGATTTGCACCCATTGAAAACAGTAACTCGTCTAACTCAAAATGGCTCTTCAAGAACGTGGTTAAGGGAATTGCAGATTATGGCAATTGTATTGGGATTCCTAACGTAGGTGGCGAAGTCGAATTTGACAAATCCTTTCGCGAGTACTGCCTTGTTGATGTCGCTGCAATAGGCCTTGGTAGAAAAGATGAAATTATTCCCAATGAAGCAGAGCATGATGATCTAATAATACTTGCAGGAAATCCTACGGGGCGAGACGGTATTCACGGTGCTTCGTTTGCATCCAAATTGTTAGTAGAAGACCGATCTGCTGTTCAAATCCCTGATCCTTTTTTAGAGAAATTGTTGATCGAAGCAACAAGAGAGGCGGTAAAAAACGGATGCATCAAAGCTATGAAAGATCTGGGAGGTGGAGGATTGGCATGCTGTCTCTCAGAATTGTCTGAGAGCGTGGGAATGGGTTTCGAGATTGAATTGTCCTCAGTTCACAAAAAAATTCCGTCTCTTTCACCAAATGAAATCATGATCTCTGAGTCACAAGAGCGAATGATTTACATAGTAAGCAAAAAGAAACAGCATGAATTCACACGAATACTTGATCGATTTGGAATTGCACATTCGAACATAGGGACATTGAAGGATCACTCAGATCTTGTTATTCTCTTAAATGGAAGATCCATTGCTAGACTGAAATCAAGTTTGCTTGCGAATGCACCGTTAGTAAATCGTAGATCAATAAGGCCATCATATTTGAGAAAGATCAAGAAATATTTTGTTGAACCCGCCGAAGTCAAAGACTATGAGAAGGTCATCTTGAAGATATTGTCGAATCCTAATATTGCAAGCAAAAGATGGGTTTATCAGCAATATGATCATGAAGTAGGAACAAGAACAGTCATTAAGCCAGGCGAAGGAGATGCCTCGGTTTTAAGAATTGATGATGACCGTTTTATTTCTATTAAATTAGATGGAAATTCAAAACATTGCTATCTTGATCCCTATGAGGGAACGTTAGGGTGTTTATCGGAAGCCTGTAGAAATATCAGATGTACAGGGGCACAACCAATTGGGATTATCGATCATTTGCAGTTTGGGAATCCTGAACGACCAAGTATTTATTGGACTTTTAAAAAAAGTATAGAAGCCATAGCCGACTTTTGCAAGTTTATGTCAATTCCTGTTGTTGGGGGAAAAGTAAGCTTCTACAATGAAACAAGAAGGGGTGCCATAAAGCCATCTCCCGTGATAGGCGCAATCGGACTAATTGAGGGTAGGGCCAATATCGTTAGTTCAAAATTGGAATCTGGAGATTCGCTGTTCATTGTTGGGTCTACTGGCGAAGAAATGGGTGGATCTGAATATTTCGAAAACTATCATCAGAGAGTAGGAGGAAGGGTTGCAGCATTAAATCTGAATATGGATCTACTTCACGGAAATTCAATTCTACAATTGATCCATGAGAAAATTACAAACTGTGTCCATGATTGCTCTAAAGGTGGATTGGCCATATCTTTGATAGAAATGGCATTGCAGGGAAATATCGGCATTTCTGTTGACTTGGAAAAAATTCCCAACAGGTGCAAGCGATTAGATTATTTACTATTCGCAGAGACCAATTCCAGATACTTATTTGCAACCAAGAAACCATCGGAAGCCGAAGTATTCCTTGATAAACTGGGATGCTCCTATTCGGAAATTGGACATGCAGGAGATTATGATGGTACTATTGAATTAAGACAGTCCAAAAAGAGGACTATTAGTATACCATTGCAAAAAGCCCGCTCGAGTTACGAAAATCTAGATAGGATTATGAAGGGGAACAACGAAGACTGATATCGAAAATTGAAATCATAGCCATTGTGGTACATTTGGCAAGTAACTCTTATTTGTCCCTTTTAGTCAAAGATTCACTGTAGCTGAGATGGTTCATGAAAATTGTGGGGTTGTCGGAATATTTTCAGCAAGTGGACACAATGTAATACCATACGTTATAGATTCCCTCAGGTCACTGCAGCATAGAGGTCAAGAATCGTGGGGGTTTGCCGTACCATCGAAGCCTCCCTTCAAGAATCTTGGTCTTGTATCTTCATCCGCCAAACTATTCAGAGGACTAGTAAAAAAATATAATTCTCCCGCAGCCATAGGACATGTAAGATATTCCACCTTAGGAAAGAGCAATTTGGAAAATGCTCAACCTTTAAAGATCAAAGATTTGTGTATCGCACATAATGGAACTATTGCTAACGCCGAGGAGTTGTCAGGGATGGTTGGAGGTTGCACTTTTACACCGCAAACAATGAGTGATACGCTTGTAGCTGCACAAAGACTATTGACGCACCTTCAGGTGAAGGGAAACATAGTTGAAGCTATGGGTATATTGAAAGATGAAATGGTCGGTTCTTTTTGTTTTACATTTCTTACTGGAGATGGATCAGTTTATGCTGCCCGTGATAGCCGAGGATTTCGACCATTGGTATTGGGACATATACCTGAATCAAACACTTACATGGTTGCATCAGAATCTTGCGCGATAGATTCAGTTGGTGGCAATTTGATCTGCGATGTTGAACCCGGTGAGTTATTAAAATTGGGATCAGACGGTGTTGAACATCAGAAATTCGCAAATGAAAAACGACACGCACACTGCTCTTTTGAATTCACCTATTTCGCACATCCTGCAAGCACAGTGGAAGGAGTAATTGTTTATGAAGCTAGAAAAAGAGTCGGTCACTACCTTGCACGCAAGTATCCATTTCCTGATGCAGACGTAGTTATCCCCGTTCCCGATTCTGCGAGACCGGCAGCATTGGGATATGCCCAGGAATTGGGCATTCCTTTTGAAGAGGGGTTATTGAAAGACAGATATAGAAAGAAGGGCTCAATGAGGAGCTTTATAGAACCCTATCAGGAAGATCGTGTGGACATAAATAAAGGAATTATCCCTATTAAACAAGTCATTGAAGGCAAACATGTTGTTGTTATAGACGACAGTATAGTTAGAGGCACAAGCTCTGAATCTATTATGAAGACGCTTAGACTGGCTGGGGCATCAAAAATTTCTTTAATAGTTACATTTCCACCAATTCGTTTTCCCTGTTATGCGGGAATAGATTTTCCCTCACAAGAAGAACTCCTAGCTTACCAACAAGTACCAGTTGGTTCAGGAGAAGATCTGGCGAGAAAAGTTGCGAATGTGATTGGAGCAGACAATGTTGTCTATAATGATACATCAACTCTGGCTGAAGCAATAGGGATAGATGAAAAAGATCTGTGCTTTTCATGCTCCACCGGAGACTATACTCCTTTAGGAATAAAACCAACATTTAGGACCAGGGAGCAGATGAAGGGAGTTTAGAAATTCCGTCTGCCTGTGTCTTGTCCTTAATTTTAAATGTCCTTAAATAAGTCGAACTAATGCAAATACAATAGACATGCAAAGGATTAACATAATCGGCGCAGCTGCTTTGGGTGCCGGGGCAGTAGCTATTGTGTCATATCTAATGTTAACTAATCTTGCACGAGAAGATTATTCGTTGGGAGTTGATGCCATGAAGGACGAACAATCTCTTTTCATCAATACCAGAGTTATCCTGACCAATACAGGTAAGTTACCATTAACACATATCACTGTTGACTACGGATCTAAGAATGAAACGATCAACATACTCAATCCTGGAGAGAAAATTGGACTTTCTCCTCCAGAAGGTAGTAATTTGAATATTGTAAAGATAACCGCTGATCACGGTATTAACATAACTAAAGATTATAGGAAACCCATCAAATTGCCAGGGATGATCGGATCCTAGATAGAATACCGACTTCCTTAATTCGAAAAAAAAAGAGTGAATAAGTGGCTTGCACCTGTTACAAGTCCATTGATCTTTTGATCTCTTTTGGTTTTAGCATGAAATACAATTCAGGTAGCGAATAGACGAATCCAACATGGACACAATCGTTTCTATCATCAAGTAAACATTGTAATTCATTGTCACGTAAAGTAATTTCCGCAATTCGATTTATTTTGTTGTCTTTTATGATAACACTATTATGGCCTATTAGAATTTTTTCCATAAATGGTGCGTGAAGGCCATTTGCTTCATATTTTTTCATTATTTCCTCCATCATACTTGTTAAATAACCAGAAAAACTAGTTATACCCTTAAACTCAAGTTCCTTCTTGTTCTTTGCGTATGCATTGAAAAATTTTCTATAAACATTCTCACTTACCGTTATTGATTTGAAACCAGGTTTTGGCATCAGATAGTTCGGTAATGAACCGTAACATATAAGATTTGCTTGCAAGAATACCGATACCAACTAATCGAGTGCAATGAATCGACATGATGCGTCTAAAATAGATTTGATTCAAATTTTATGTGAAGGGTCACTGCTGGATTAGAATATTTTAGTCCGGATAGCGTCATTTCACTTCACATCGCTTCATGATGATTATTACGAATACATAGCTATCCAAACTTTCGCAAAAAAAAAACGAAATTTAAAATCAACCCTAGACTTATAACCGAGGTATAAATTGTTCTAGGCGTAATCGTCAGGTACATGCAGTGTATCAACCAGAATAGTACAAGACGAAAATTTTCTCCAACAATAACTTTTCAACAAGAAGTTAAAATTATGGTAAGTGATAGGCAGGGCATTGGAAAAACCAATCTATGCGTCGTTATGTCGCTCTGTTGTAGCTTTGGATCCTTCTATAAGGTTCGCAGGAATCGCGAACGAAGATGGAATACTTGTAGGAGTTTCCCAACGCAAAGGCCTTAAGCCACTCCTATCGTTCGAAGAAAGGGCACAATATGCTATAACCGCAGCCACAAGACAATATACTAGACTTCGATGGGAAGTGTTACTTGGAAAGATATTATACGCGAGTTCACATTATGCCAAACTTATAAGAGCTACCATTCCGATTACAGATGATAACCGACGATTATCATACGTATTACTAATGTCCTTTGACTCAAACACAGATAACTTTCATGAAATCGTTATCGAAAAAGTTATTCCACTCGTCAAGAAAAAAAGAGCATCACTCCTGAAAGCATCAGATTGACTGGATTCTATCTTGCCGAGAGTCCACCATCAACGGTTAGGGTCGTCCCAGTAATCCAATTCGAATCTTCGCTGCACAAATAACTAACAGCGCCGGATATATCTTCAGGACTGCCAATTCTTCGCAGGGGGAATGAGGATTCCAAAACTGATCTTGCTTTTTCATCTTGAAGATATGGCTCTATTATTGGACTCCTTATGGTTGAGGGGACAATACAATTACATCTTATGTTATAAGGACCGTATTCCACGGCTATGCTCTTCGTAAGCATGATGACACCTGCTTTTGTTACCCCATAAACTGAGAGCGGCACATTGGGTATGGCGCGGACGCCAAGGAGGGACGAGATGTTAATTATATTTCCACCCTTCTTTTGAATCATTATGGGCAATATAGCTTTGGTAGTTTGAAACGTACCTATGAGGTTAGTCGACAGCAAAGAGCTCCATTGTTCTTCTGTCATCATGTGGAACGGAGTAGGATCATTTAAAATTCCAGCATTATTCACAAGGATGTCTACAGTGTCATATGCAGAGATGGTCTGCTCAACTGCGCTCAACACTTCTGCTTCTTTAGTTATGTCCGCGCTTATTGGCAGTGTGTTTTTATTGTCTTTAATTTCTGCTGCTACCTTTGCAAGTTTTGATCGGTCTCGTCCTATGAGGACTACCCTACAACCTTCTTGTGCCAGCCTTTTTGATGTAGCTTTTCCAACACCCCCCCCTGCGCCAGTTACAATAGCAACTTTTCCTCTTAGACTCATGTTCATCAGTCGTTAACTATCCATTTAAAGTTTAAAACACTCGATACTTTTAATTTATTATGCTGTAGTATCGCATTTGTTGTCGTCATTTACTGCTGTCGATAGCTTTTCAAGCACGAACGGACTGACTTTAGGTATTATTGGTGGTGGACAACTAGGCAAGATGCTGGCTTTTGAAGCAAAAAGAATGTTCATGAAGCTGGCGATATTAGACCCGGACGAACATTGCCCCGCATCCACAGTAGCAGATAATCTAATTGTTAGCGACTTTAAAGACGAGCAGTCAATTAGGGAATTGGCAAGGATTTCAGATGTTTTGACATATGAGATTGAGCTTGCAAATTCTCAAGTTTTGGAAGATCTAGAATCGCATAATTATCCTGTACATCCTGCACCACGAACATTAAATATTATACAAAACAAGCTAAAACAAAAGCAGTTTCTCAAGGCGGAAGGTATTCCTTTGCCTGATTTCGAACCCATAACGTCTAGAGATCAATTGATGAGTACGTGCTCAGAATTTGGTTATCCGTTGTTGTTTAAAGCATGTGAAGATTCGTATGACGGGAGAGGGAATTTATTGATTCGTTCTGAAGAAGACATTGGAGAAGGATTGAGACACTTTCTTGGCAGGGCATGTATGGTAGAAAAGTTCGTGCCTTTTAGCAAGGAAATCTCAGTAATGGTAGCTAGGAGTACCACGGGACAAACTGAATCATTTCCCGTTGTTGAGAATATCCACGACAGGAACATTTTGAATACCACTATAGCACCTGCACGTATTTCAGACCAAGTGGCGAAGAAAGCGAAAGAATCTGCAGAGAGAGCAATACAGTCCCTTAATGGTGCAGGAATATTTGGGGTAGAGATGTTCCTGAAAAAAGACGGAGATATTTTAATAAATGAAATTGCACCAAGACCACACAATTCTGGTCACTATTCGATTGAGGCCTGCTCAATTTCTCAATTTGAACAACACATTAGAGCAATACTTGGATTGCCTTTGACTAAACCCAGATTGTTATCTCCGGCGGTGATGATAAATATATTAGGAATAGACGGGTACTCCGGTCCATACGTTTTCAGTGGAATCAAGGATGCCCTACAAATCCCAGGGCTGAAACTACATTTTTATGGAAAAATGGTTACTAAACCTCAGAGAAAGTTAGGTCATATGACGATAACTGCCGAGTCGATAGAAGTGGCATTAACAAAAGCTCAAAGAGCAAGGAAAGCATTAATTGTGGAAAGTGATAAGCACGGTAACACAATTGGCAAAGCCACTAGTGGGAATAATAATGGGAAGTGATTCTGACCTCGAGGTAATGCAGGAAGCATTCAAGTTTCTCAAAGATAACGATATCCCTGCTGAGATAAAGATTGTATCTGCACACAGAACTCCTGATGCGATGGTTCGATATGCCAAAAATGCACGAAAGAAAGGATTACGTGTGATTATTGCAGGTGCAGGAGGTTCGGCCCATTTACCTGGTATGGTTGCCTCGTTCACGACATTACCTGTGGTGGGCGTGCCAATACATACTAAAACTCTAAGTGGGCTTGATTCACTTTTATCCATTGTGCAAATGCCACCAGGCATACCAGTGGCCTGCGTGGCAATAAATGGAGGATTAAACGCCGCAATACTCGCATGTCAGATTCTTGGATTAAATTCAAAAAATATCCAATTTATGATAGAGGAGTACAAAAAGTCACTTCAATCAAGCGTTGTTGAAAAATCAAGCAAACTTGAGAGGTACGGTCCCTCAAAATATCAGAATCTACTTAGGGCTCTAGTTAAAAAATAAGTTTTGAATTGTGGGGACAGTCACGAGAAAGTCGCACAGTAGCCTACGAATTTTCCAACAACCTGAACCATGTACAATAGATAAATCATTTTTACCATTCAGCGTATCAAATCATAACAAGCATTACTATGTATATGATGGCAGTAATTGTCAAGGACACCTTGGATATGTTCATGGATTTGTCTAGGGCTTTGGAATATCGATTAAATTGATCCTGCCCCATAAGTTTTACTTTGGATTTTATATGAAACACCTGACTCCGTGAAGGCTGAGAATCTTTTTGTGATTTTTCTGAGAGATCAACAAATATGTTTGAAATCAAATCATGATTCGTCACGTCCCCAAGCGAGTAATACCCCTGTCTTGTTCTTTTACCCGAAGTAGAATGTGTATCAGAAGTAATTATTTCCAACATATTAATACTCTTCTGTCTGGCCCGACTAAGAATTTTATCCCTAAGTCCAGAAGATAGGTTGTTAGAGTCAGCCCATCCTATGATATATTGCTTACCGTCAATTTCAAATCCAACCACCCCGAGCCCTGATTCACCAATATCTTCAGCTTTGTCAATACCAGGATAGCCACTCACGGTATTAGCATAAGAAATTTTGAAATTGTAACATTTTTTTTCCTTCAGTTGACTCAAACAATTGATTGTCAAATCCGCAAGAATCTTTTCCTCATCAGAAGTGATTTTTTCACCAATTCCATTGTGTGCATCAACTAGAAAAAGTCCACGAAACCCAAGCTCAGGAAGTTTATCCTCTAGTAATGTTCGAAACGAAAACGGCAAATCTTCCATTCCAGTATTTTTCGACACAAGTATAAGGGCAAATCCTGAGAATCCAATCCCTGTAATGGTGAATTTTGGGGTGTTAAGTTGGACCGGTGGACTACAATTTTCATCATCATTTTTTAATTCAGAAAATTTCATTGTCTCTAGGTATTTTTCTACCTCAGAACTGGATGGTAAGTTTAGAGAGTGATCAGAAATACTGTGAAAGATTATTGCTCTTCTCTGAAAAAAATTAAACAGCCTATAGGGAAGGTTGCTTCCTCCAATGGCACTAAAAGGCCCTGGATGTACTTCTGGTAGGATGAGAAAGATGCCTTCTCTCCCTGGGCTCTTGAAAACTAGTAACTGGGTCGACACTTCATTGACAGAAGCTCTTGATTCAAATATACCTTCCATACGTTCCTGCCTATTGTCAGTCCAAGCCGAGAGGAATGCTTGGAGTATTTGAAAAGTACTTTTTACCTCTGGTCTTCCGGATCTGTCTGCAAGAAACGACCAAATGATACCTATTGATATGATGATTATCCCTAAAATAGTTGCAGTAAGTAAATAGCTTAGCTTAAATGCAGAATATGGTAAAATAGCTATTAAAAAGATTAAGGGAATGAATACAGCCACACCGATCGATCTTAACGTTCCAGCGCCAAATACTGATACGAAAATTCCGTAACGAAGCCCGATGGCCATGAACATGCCTGCAATAATATAAGCAGAAATATCAGTAGTTTTCGCCAAGATTAAATTCGTTACCATTCCTAATATTATTGTCATAACCCATAGTAAGTTTGCAAATGCCGAAACATGGATGACCTTAGAAATTTTATTTACTGGTGTTCCTCGCAAAAGAACATAATCTAGAAAAATGCCCGTCGAAACCACACTTATAGCTATGGCAATATCAATGCCAAATGCAAGGCCATTATCATGTGTTAGTAACTGATATATACCGACTATAATAGCCGCCGTTAGTTCATAAACGATAAGTGAAGTTTTGTAAGATGAAGGATTAATAAGGGTGTAAAACCAGCGTTTATGTATACTACTTACGCTATCTGCTTCGCGTACAACATTCAATTGTCATTTTACACTGGAAATATTATTCTAATGACAATGGAGATACCTATGAGTGCACCCGTTACTCCAAGTATAATTTCCGGTTTGACTTTTACGCCCCGGGTTTCGTCCTCAAAGAACCTTAACAAGCCTGCACTGGAGGCCGGCAGAGGTGCATTCTTCTTCTTTCCTTCGCCCATCTTACGATAGGGACTGTCTATATGCCTTAAATACATTCCGTTTTACAATCCAATTAATTCAAATCTTTTCAAATCTATCTAAAATTCGCAAATAAATTTCTATGAGTTGTGCCTTGGTCAATTCCTCAGATATGGATTTGTTAATTTTTAAATCTGGAATCAAATCCAAGATTCTTTCCTTCGCCGACGCGCAAAGCCTATCGTAGAAGTCATTCTCGTAGGTATCGCTTGTTAACTTGAGACTAGCATCGTGTGACGGACGGTATTTCTCTTTATCATAATCGCTTGTACCCCTTGAAATATTGTCATTTCTCTTTTCGACATCCCTGGTATTACCGCAATTTATACAGGTTAATTTATTCCCGAATTGGATCTGGACTCCGTTGCAATTTTCACAGGGTTCACGAACGAGAGTTCCTCCTCTTGTTAGCAGGTCGGCTGCCGATCTGATTCCAAACTTCTTGTTTCCATCGTTTTCTTCAGAAGACATTCAACATGTTATTAGCACCTACAATCATATATTCAATTAGATTGATCGGATATGCTTACATCCATCCTTTTTTCATATGCGGAAATTATCTTTTCCAATGCAACTGTCTCTTCATTTATTGCTTCCAACAGTTCGTCCTGATATCCATTCTTTGCGAAATTGTCCACAAATTCATAAAAACTACTTATTTGAATCTGATTAAGTGTACTAAGATGGGGTCTAAGTGGCAATTCAAAAGTACTCCTTACTAATTCTTGATGTACTATCAATCTATTATGCCTAGCAGTCGCAAGAAATTTTCTTATGATATTAAGTCGTTGTCCTTTATTCATTCTGCTTAAATCATCATTTGAAGGCAAATCAAACTTGTACATTTACTATTATAATTATTGTTCAAAGAATATTTTAATAGTTATCTTTAACAAAAAATTAACCGTATTTTGATTTTATCAATGTCAGCGTTTTTTTAGAAATGATATTGTGAGAGTGAGCATTTGATCAAGTGGCACCGGGCAATGCTTAATAATAGGAAAAAAGAAACTAGACTAACAAAAAGATGGCTGTGGTATGCAAAAAATGTGGCCTTCCAGACGACCTTTGTGCATGCGGTGAACTTGATAAAGAAGAAACTAGAATTGTTGTCAGGCTTGAGAAAAGAAGATTTTCAAAGACAACAACTATCATCGAGGGAATAGATCCAAAGTTGAGTGACATTCATAACATTGCAAAAGAGCTTAAGAGTAAATTGGCTTGTGGTGGTACAGCTAAAGATGGATTCATCTTGCTTCAAGGTGATCATAGGCACGATGTAAAAGAATATCTCGTCAAGATGGGTTTCACTGAACCTACTATCGAAGTGCAGTGAAAATGGACACCTGCAATTTGATTTGTTCTGTGTTGCTATAGACAGCTAAAAATAGTGCGTACAAGTTCTTCAACGGTTATACGAAAAATGAATGGCGGTCATTATAATTAGAAACATGTCGTTATCTGAACAAATACTACCAATTGCTGATGCTGTCGAATCGTAGGACTTTAGTCCAGCGCAAGTTATCTACGGTTCAAAAATAAAGTTAAGTCTTGCTCGATCAAAGTTTTAAGTGAAGTTTAAGTCCTTTGTACCTGTTTCTGATAGTTACCTCTGTTACTCCTGCTGCCTCAGCAACATCCTTCTGGGTTTTATTCTCGCCGTTCATGACGCAGGCAACGTACAAGGCCGCTGCGGCTAAACCCATTGGATCCTTGCCCGCGGAAATTTTTCCCTCTTCAGCCTTCTTAAGAATTTCAAGAGCCTTTCTCTTGGTTTTTTCCGACAAACCAGCTTTACTTGCTATTCTTGCAACACATTTTACAGGATCGACTACTGGCATCTTCAGATCAAGTTCTCTTATAAGAAGCCGATAACATCTTGCCACATCCTTCTTCTTGATATTACTTGCATTTGCAATATCTTTTAGTGTTCTTGGAGTTTCGGTATCTCTACAAGCTGCATATAATGCGGCTGCCACAAGCGCCGATATGGATCTTCCTCTTACAAGGCCCTTTTCTAAAGCCTTCCTATAAACATAAGCTGCTTTCTCAATAACAGCATCTCCGACGGCTAACTTATCCTTTAGTCTATCCAGCTCGCTGAATGCCTGCCTAAAATTCCTGTCAACGGGTTCATGAACCTGGCTTCTACTATCCCAAGTCCTCAAACGTTCTATTGTACTTTTCATTGAGGCTGATAACGGCTTACCTGAGGCGTCTTTATCGATGGGTCCTATTATTGTAGCCAAACCCATGTCGTGCATAGCAAGGGAAGTTGGAATGCCTGCTCTACTCCTGTCCTCGTGTTCCTCTTTTGAAAATGCTCTCCATTCAGGCCCTGTTTCTTCAATTCTCTCAGTTATGACAAAACCGCAATTACCACAAAACATTTCTCCACTAGAGTTATCTGTTACCATTGGTCCTTTTCCACAGCGAGGACAACGATCCGTGAATAAAGAAATATCTTTAACCAGCCTTATTCACCATAAAAATTCCAAACATTGGGCTACTAATATATATAGTTTATTCTAATATATAGGTATTGTCCTAAAAGTTTTTTAACTACTGATATATGTCTGCAAAATCTTATGGAATGGCAAGGTAATATTATAAAATTTTCTACTTTAATATATATTTTAAGTATTTCACAGAATCGTTCGCGATTAACACCCAATTCAAATACAAAATCACACTCTGGGGACATTTCGTTTGCGTCGCCTTGCTTTTTCTACTTTTTTGCTCTCATACCTTTGAGCACTGTATGCATGCGTTTTTTTGTTTATCTTCGGCACAACTTGCCATGGTGTAATTCAATATAAATACTAACTAATGATATGTATTAGGGCCTGGAAAGTCTGGGCGCATATTTTTGTACTCGCATTACGTAAGAAGAGAATCTATCGTTGTATGAGATGCTGACCTCCATATGTGATTAAGATGATTGCAAAGGCGATTAGATAATTACTTGAAATATGCCTCAGTACACTATTATTGGTTGCATGCGTAGATTCCCCTATGGAAGGTGAAACGGACAGACACTCCGACGAGCAGATAAAGGCCATCTATGATCTCAAGAATATTGCAATCGTTGGAATGTCAAAGAACCCAGAAAAGCCGTCTCATTATGTTCCAAGATATCTTATTGAACACGGTTACACGGTAATTCCCGTCAATCCAACTGCATCAACAATTCTGGAAAGGAGAAGCTTTCAAAAAGTTTCAGACATAGAGGATAAGGTGGACGTTGTAGATGTATTCCGAAAATCAGAAGATGTTTATCCAGTAATACAAGATGTTATACGGAAGGCTGGAATTCGGGTAATATGGCTGCAGGAGGGTATCCACAGTATAAAAGCTGAGAAACTTGCCATAGAAAATGGGATTGATGTAGTCTATGATAGATGTATGATGGCCGAACATATGAGATTGTTTCCTGAATAATTTCTTTTGTTGGCTTCAAGACACGAACCAAGATATTACGTTGGACGCATCTTGTCTAGATTTTTGTCAAGGATATAGTTGATCTCCCGTATATCTATCTATTATTTTGATAGCTTTTGTCGGACAGGCTTGAGCGGCAAGGAGTATTCTTTCTAAATTGTCACCTGTCTCCGACTCTACTTTTGCTTTCGGGTTTATACGTTTATTTTTATCTACTACAAAAACGCGAGGGGCGATAGATTCACAACCGCCAAAAGCCAGACACAAACTGGGTTCGATCGTAATATGAAATCGGCTTCTCGGAGTATCCAACATAGTTTTAGTTTCATCCGTAGCTTTATTGCTTGCTTTGTTCCAAAATGTATTTGAATGTTTGAAAGAACCTGGACTCGAATTTTGAGAGCCAATTGATGAAGATTCGTGAAGGTCATTCGGTGTTTGTTCATGATCATTAGGTAGGAATTCAGTAAGAAGAATATCGGAATCGTATTGACGTCTCTTCTCTCTGTTTGAAAGAACTTCGAATGCTTGATTGATTTTCTTAATAGTTTCTTCAGCCCCTGAAGCGGCATTTCTATCAGGATGATATTTCCTGGCTAGTTTTCTATAAGACCGTTTTATCTCTTGAAAGCTTGCCCTTTCAGATACTTCAAGGATAGCATAATAGCCACGACTGTCCAATCAAATCAAGTTAGACCTCAACTCTTACTTATCTCTTGTCTAGTTCAAGTTCGATAGATACATTCGTTCTTTTGATCTAGCAAATAATTACTCAGAATCTTCAACCATGAAGATTGTTTATGGCAATTTAAAACAAATTAGGAGTACCACAACTTAAGTAGGAGGCTTTTAGCATAGGTCAATAGAATGCCATTCACCATGACCTTTGGTTTTTCTGTTGTGATCCTTTTGACAATATCTGTTATTATCGCAATTACACCTTCAGTTAGTAACCTTGCCACTCGGGCCTTCGAAAATAATGACGTCACAGCATCAGATGGTGAGAATCTACAATATGTAATCTATGAGAACTCAACATTTGGAATTCGAATTGAATTTCCTAGACAGTGGGAATTTGAGGTTGCAGAAAACCTATCTGAAAATCCTCTAAGGGTGGTTTATTTCTATAACAATCCTGATGATCTTCTTGGTGATTTCGTAATAGAAATAGAGAAATTGGGCAGTCTTGATAGCATTGGTGAATACGTTGCAAACACAATAAATCAGTACAGTCAAAACGCTCCCGAATTCAAGTTACTTTCTATGTCCATGAACGATAAACTCGGTGGATTGCGGGCCTACTCAATTTTGTACAGCGAAAGATACAACTCCACAAGTTTCTTGAAGACACTTGAAGTTGGGACGATTCGAGGAAGTCAAGTATATTTCATACAATTTTACGCTCTTGCAGATCATTTTGAAAGGAATCTCTCAATCGCGAAAAAAATGATAAACTCGATCGAATTTATTAATGCGGGTTATGGTCAATCATCTCAATCTTACGGACCTGTCAACTCTGATCACCAGCATGCAACATTTGCGATAGTCCTTAACAACTCTACAGTTGACTTTTCTCAGGAAAAATATCAACTTCAGATCCCATTGATTCACGTCGAAAATGGGGATGGTAAAACTATTCACAGACATGCATCCAATATACCGTTTTTACACTTTTTGAACAGTTTGGGCATGAACATAATTCGTGATTGCTTTATCCTTGATAATGGAACAAAGTATTGTAGCAATGATAAAGCAAAATTAAAATTCTTTTTGAATGGAAATCAAGTGAGTTCAATAAGTAATTATGTCATAAGACAGGGCGATGAGATTTTAGTAATCTATGGTAACGATTCTCCACGGGATATAAACAATAGACTCATTATGCTGAATCCATCAGTCAAACCTCTCTTTCCCCATTAGTGCATAGTTTCTTCTGTTCTCAAATCCGTAATGCGAAGATAGATTAATACGTTAGATCGGAATCATAAGTAGATATGACTTCAACCATGCTGGTGTTTTATAGGTTTAGATCGATGAATGACCAAGAGAAGGAGAAGGCTAACAAGCAATGGCATGAACTGAAAAATAGTCTTCCCGCTGGTATCGAATTACTCGGAGAGTATGATCATGCTTGGGGGACGGAGTATAACGGCTTCTTGCTATTTGAAGCTGAAACTAGCGATATGTTTTTGGACTGGTGGGCTGGTTTTAAGGACAAGGTTAGATGGTATGTCGATCAGACACATACGATAGTTGCAAGAAGACGTTAGAAACTTACTGGAAAACTTTTCAAAACAATGCCTAAGTAAGATCAGATTTAAGGCTGTTCGAGAACTGATGCATGAAGCATCGATATTACATGGCTTTCGACGACAGATAGAATGTGCATTTATTCGATCGAACTTTTCGATATCAACATATCCTTCGGATAAGATAGATGAAGTTAATTCTTTGGACCAAAATCTAAATCTATGACTTGTAAATCTTCTGATACTATGGAATCGCAGAAAGCTCATACTACGTTAGGTGAATATCTTATAAACCAGCTGTACAGTCTTAATGTCCATCATATTTTTGGTATTCCAGGTGATTATGTGCTTGGATTTTACGATCAGCTGACGAAAAGCAAGATCAAGATCATCAACACCTGCGATGAACAAAGCGCAGGATTTGCAGCTGATGCTTATGCAAGGGTTAGAGGACTGGGAGCAGTTTGCGTTACTTATTGTGTCGGTGGACTTAAGATTGTGAATTCTACGGCTGAAGCCTATGCTGAAAAGTCTCCAGTGGTTGTCATTAGTGGAGCCCCTGGTCTGCCTGAGAAAAAGAAAACTCCATTACTGCACCACAGGGTACGCGATTTCAATACTCAACGGGATATTTTTAGCAACGTAACAATTGCTTCTACGATATTAGATAATCCTGAAGACGCGCCTGCAGAAATAGAACGAGTTCTCTCGGCAGCGATAAGACATAAAATGCCAGTTTATATCGAGTTACCACGAGATAATGTATATAAGATAATTTCAAATCCTAGAATATGCTCAGTACCAGAGTTCAATTCAGATGCTGCTGTAATTAGGGAAGCACTACAGGAGGCCGTTTCAATGATAAATTCTGCACAATTGCCCGTCGTTGTTGCGGGAGTTGAAGTACAAAGATTTGGATTGCAAGAATTACTTTTAAAGTTCCTTCAGAAAACGAACATACCTGTAGTATCGACTCCACTGAGCAAGTCAGTTATAAATGAACTCCATCGTTCATACTTGGGTGTTTATGAAGGGGCCATGGGCTATCCACACGTAAGGAATTATGTTGAATCAAGTGACTGTGTTCTCCTAATAGGTACCTTTATGACCGACATTGATTTTGGAAACTCTCCCACACCTGTGGAGCAGGGTAAGACAATAAACATCACGAGTTCAAAATTATCTATCAAACACCACAACTATGAAAATGTCGAAATGCGGGATTTCCTTGAAAAACTAAACAATGTCGACTTGAGAAAACGAAATATAGACACTAGTTTGAAGCGCGAAGGAATCTTGGCATTGCAACAACGTCCTTCCAACAGGGACAAAATAACTGTCGACGGCCTTTTTGGCAAGCTTAATGATTTCTTGACTCCAGACTATATGGTTATAGCGGATGTTGGTGATGCACTGTTTGGGGGTCTTGATCTCGTTATTCATAAGGGAACGGAATTCTTGTCCCCTGCGTATTATCTATCGATGGGTTTCGCCATCCCAGCTTCAATTGGAGCCCAACTTGCCAATCCAGCTATACGACCTATTGTTCTTGTGGGGGATGGCGCATTTCAGATGACAGGAACAGAGCTAAGCACCATCGCGCGTGAAAAACTGAATCCCATCATCATATTATTAAATAATGATGGCTACAGAACGGAGAGAACTATTCTTGATGGCCCATTTAATGATTTGTACTCTTGGGATTATTCCAAAATAGTCGAACTTCTTAAAGTAGGTGTCAGCTTTGATGTCAATAGTAACAGAGAATTCGAATCAGCTCTGGAAAAGGCAAAAGAAAATGGCCGAGAGTTTGTTCTAATTAACGTTCATCTTGACAGATTCGATGCTTCGGCAGCATTAAAGAGACTGACTGAATCATTGAGTAAGAAAGTACGATAATTTTTCGTGCCCAGACAAATTCTAAAATTGCTTCATTTTGGACTTTCATTCTAATGGTCTAATAATTCATATTTCCAAAATATTACTAGAAGTTGTAACAAAACCGCATAGGGAGCGAATATTACAGAGTATCGTTGGCATAACTGTCGGGTTAATTATTAATGTCAGACATTTCATATTAAAAATGATTGAATGAATTCTTTACAGAGATCTGGGGACATAGAATAAGATATATCAAGTCAAAGGATGGGGGAAATCCAATTGCTGTTCTCTTTATTCACGGTCTAGGTTCTGCTGCAGACAGGTGGATGGATCTGCCCGAAGCTATTTCACTTTACTTTGGTGCCTATGCGTTAGATCTTATTGGCTTTGGAAAAAGTGACAAACCTACATCGCTAAGTTACAATATACTCGAATTCGTCGAATTCCTCCGAGAATTTATTCGAAAGGAATTGATAGAATTCGGCGAGATTATTCTTGTGGGACATTCACTTGGCGGATACATCGCATGCGAGTTTGTAAATAAATATCCTACACTGGTCAAAAAATTGGTACTAGTAGATTCATCAGGGATGCTTGACAAACCAACGCCGTTATTGGAAGAATATCTGGATATCGCCATGAATCCCTCCTATGATAGAGTCATTTCCGTATTTAGAAAGATGCTTGGTAATCCGCTATTTGTCTCCCCAATAGTAGCTGAGATATTCATAAATAATATTTCAAATGAACCTGCCAAAAATGCATTTAGAATGACCCTCGAGAATAGTGCTAATACTCAGATCCGTCCTGAAAGACTTCAAAAAATAAAGATACCCACCCTTATAATTTGGGGAGTTGAGGATAGGGTAATTCCGATGGAACACGCAGAAATATTTAGAAAGAATATAGTTGGTTAAAAACTTGTGAAAATAGAACGTGCAGGTCATGCTCCCTTTGTTGAAAAGCCTTCAGTTGTATTTGATCTTATTAGGAGATTCTTAGTTGACAGTCCGTAAATTATTACTCATTACCTTAGAGCAAAAATTGGAATTAGGCAATACCAACTAGTAACAAAGTCTAATCTATACTATTCTGCCACGAATCCACAAAAAAGTATGTTTACGTTTATTTTCCCAGTGTCCAATCATCAAACAGACAGAGTCCAGCCTGGATTGGCATTTTCTGTCATAAAGTTCGTGCCACTCGATTTGGGCTATGTAATAGCTCCTATATTGATTGTCTGTCTAATTTATCTTATGTGTTTGGCATCTACTCTATTTCGTTAAAGTGCGAATATGGAGAAGAGTCCTACGTATCAAATAAACTGGCAAACAAATTACAGCCAAAGCAATAGACATTGCAAACATATACTCTCCTGCAACGTTGTGGCTGGAGATTGTGTATGGAACGTAAATCCTTCCGTTGGCAAGAGCCAATACCAACCCCGACAATATCATCATACCTACTGACGATATAAGAAGATACAAGGTTAGTGACTCTCCAAGCTGTCGTGTACAAAGGAACAATAACATGCCAACTAGGATAAACGATAAGTGTTGTAAAATGTGGACTTTACCATCAAATACTGCATAATCAAATACAGTGGGAACATGCCAAAAAATCAATAAAATAATTACAGAAACAAGTGGCAGGAATGGACTCTTGTTTATCGCAAATAGAAACCTAACTATCCCTGTCCAGCGTTTCATTAAAGTCTGTTGCCAAGTTGTACCTTTTGCATCATCAATGTTGTTATTTTTTATTTTTGCAAAGAGAATCTTAAGAATGGTCTCTGAGGTTTTTATTCCCAGATACCCCATCAAAAAGAACAAAGTATGTTCTAGAATCATGTGATTTCCAAGATCAGACTCCAATGAGATGAGAACTGTGTCTTGGAATGAAATGATAATTAAACTACCAAGAGCAAATACGTACAAGCATGACTTCAAAGGAGTTCGAGATTGAAGTCTAGGAGGACCGCTAGCCATCTGCACTATAACATTGATTCAACGCTATTCTACAATCAAGTGTGAGAATGTGCACATTACCCAACAAAGGTAGGTAGCTAAGTAGACGACTCTCCAGTGTGAATAAGATCCTTCTCGCTCGACGCTCTCTCTTCTTGATTTGTGACAAACAATTGTTCTTCTATTGTTGTTTTTCTTCCTAAAGTCTTGAACAAATTGTAAGCAAACGTTATCTGCCCGAATCCAACCGTGAGCGCGAAGAATAATAACCATGGCATAGCCCACATGAATTGGTCTGGTATTATGGCCTCCCTTCTTATCACGCCAAAAAGACCAAGATACGTGAACATAAAAGCCAGTCCAAATCCACCCGTAATTGTAGTAAGGAGATGAACCATTCCAAGAGTTTTACTCAATCTCTTTTTTGTCAAATCTGCTATAACTCCGTACACAAGTCCGATTCCTAGGAGAACACTTCCCATTAGGATAACAAGATGAATATGACCAACGACATTTAGTGTATTGTGCAAATATACATCAGTTCCCCACCAGCCCGTTTGTGCGCCTGTAAAGCCACCATAAACCCATCCTGCGATCCCAGTAACGATGAAAAAAGATGAAATGTTCCAGCGGATCTTAGATCGCAATAAATACATCATTATGGTCATCACTGTTAAACCAGAAGGGAAAATAACGGCTTGACTCGCTATAGTTGCTACTGTTTGAACAAACACGGGGTTTGGCATATCCATATAGGAATGGTGGGAAAATACTAGTACTGCAAAAATAAAATAAAATGGCCATGAGCGATAAGCCCACTTATCATACGGAACTGTCTTCTTTGTAAACTTTGGAATATAGTAGTAAGCTGCGGCTAAAAAGGAAAATAATGTAAAATACACTATGGGATGACCAAAGAACCAAAAAGCATCCTTCGCAAGGAGCCAATTGGGTTGAAAGTCAGGATTTAGAAGATACCCAAATCCCATTCCCAACTGAGTAAACAGACCCACAGTCCCGCTAAGAAGAGCTACTGCATTAACAAATATCCCTACCACTACTATCGATACAGCAGGTACTGCTTTTCTATATTTTCTGGGAAACCATGAGCTTATGCCCAGCGCAGAAACCCACCTTGTGGATGCCGGCAAGTTTATCATAGGAATCAAATCAATTCTTCCAGAGTCATTTATGTCAGAAGATGCTCTGAACAATCCGCCTTCATCCGGCTCACTCACCTGGACCCCTGCTGCAATATTTCCTTTAAGAACAGTAGCTATTACGTTTACACAAAAAAACACTAATCCTATTCCTATACTGGTATCTGCCATCAAGAAAAGCACCGTTGAGAAAATATTCCACCCTCCGTTCTGGGGATGAAAAGCCAACGGCATAAGGTTGTACCATCCACCACCAAAGAACATGATGGCGGATACTATTAACAGCACACTAGCGGCATTCATCAGAGAATATGAAATAATAGACATTTTCATGCTGTAAAGTGGTTTTTTTGCAAACTTACTAAGCAAGTAATAACTTAGTCCCACAGTTAACATTGAAGCAAACCCGAAGAACATTAATTGGCCATGTGCTGTGAGAGCAGCGTAAAACATCCCTATGGTTTGTTGCTGGTTTCCTAACAGAATTAGTTTAGATTGAACTGTTCTCATAATAATCGCCAGAGTGCCAGCTGCTAAAAAGAACACGACAGAGGAAATAATGAACATCAACGTTAGGTCTGATAGATCCTTGGAAATTCTATAAAGGGGTGCTGGACCGTTTTCTAGATTATATTCGTCTAAAAGGGGATGGTCTTTGTTCATATGGCCCTCAGACTCACGCTGCGTGTATTGTAATGCTAGAAACCATGTAGGGATGATTCCAACCACAATATTCTAGACATTTTATTGTGTAAATTCCAGGTTTTTTAAATGTGTAATAAAATATGTTATCAAATCCTGGAACCACTTGCATCTGGAACAGGGGAACGTCCATTTGGTTTGAGCTAGAAAGAACGCCAAAACCATGATTCACATCTATCGATCGAGCAATAAATTTGACCGTTTCACCAGCCTTAACATAGAGCTGATTGTTATTGGTATTAACGTTAGTATCATTAGCATTTTGAGAACTGCCACGATCGTCTAGCATCCAATACCATTGTCCGGCGGTAACTCCCACTGTGTGAATGTTTTGGGACTGTAGTAAAGCAGACTCGAATGCGACAGGCGGCATCCAAGGATAACCTAAAATCCAGAACCAAATTAGCAATGCTGCTACGAAGATTCCCCAGTATCTTTCTGCATGGTATTTATTAAGTTCATATTTTACCTTGTCAAATCCTTTTAATGATACATGATTGGATTTTGTGGACAGAACCACGTAGATAAAGAAAGCAGTAGCAATAACTAAAGCTGAAGTCAAAAATAGGGTCAGCCAGGGAACCCCGTATCCAAGATCTGCTGCAAGTTCTACACCGGCTATACCTCATACTCCCCCGTTAACATTATCAACTTTCAAACCAAAATCAATTCTGGTTTGAAGTTTTAGTATAAAAGATTTTTCTAATTTTATTTGATCCTTGATATTTCAATATCCCAATTCGAACACGTAATTCTGTATTCTGTTTGATTACTAGTTTAAAGTACTGGAACTGAATCTTTCTTCTGTTTGTACCTTCTTTCATTCAGTGCATCGACAACGGATGGATCTAGTATTTCATTAAGATTAGGATACTCACTAATCTAACCTGTTTTCAAGAAAAATTCAAAAATATATTTCCCTAAGGGAAATAACGAAAAAATACTAAAGTACTTAAAGTGATATGCTATTCACGTCTGATGATTTGTAGTCCTGGAAAAATGCCTGTTTAATATTACTGACCAAATTTTCCATTTCATAATTATCGTTTAATTCGTTTATGTGGTTTGGCTTGAGTCCTAATGATTCTAACTCCGGTATATATGAAGTAAGGGGACAGAGAATACACTTATGTGCTTCCCTGCACAATGTCTCGGCTTCATCTCCGTACTCTTGTATAGCGAATTCACTTCCATCGTCACACGTGACTTCAATACAGTAGTACTGTATTCCATTTTCCAAGTAGGTAATTTGTCGCGGTATTGTACTGATCTTGCAAGAAACGTCAGAAGAATGGATGAATCGATCTCCAGCGGTTGTAGGAGATTCAAGGATCATATGGAGTGCAACTACACTATTTGCGTACATTTACTGGCCCCCCACGACTACTACGGCTCAGTTCTTCAAATGCATAGATAAACAACTCATCATATTAATCGCATAACTTATAGATAAATCTTATTATAGAAATTTCGTATTA
This sequence comes from Nitrososphaeraceae archaeon, assembly GCA_022545895.1. Classification (GTDB taxonomy): domain Archaea; phylum Thermoproteota; class Nitrososphaeria; order Nitrososphaerales; family Nitrososphaeraceae; genus TA-21. Next base: position 30,190 of record JAKEIK010000104.1, read on the forward strand.
TTATCATATATATTATATATATAATAAAAACTATCAGGAGTTATATATTTTTTGTGTTAAATTATGAGATTTTATTAAAGAAGTGTATTATCAATATAATGGCCTGGCTATGCACGATGGAAGAGTCGGCAACCAGGAACAATCAGGCATGCATAGAGACAGGACCAATATCAAAATGGTTACCAAGTTAATAAGGCGTTTGAAGAATATTTTTGAAAAAAAATTAGGGGGTGTATCTTTCAGGATATAGAAACAGTACTGAAATCAAATGGCTAAAACATTGAAGCCTATCGGAGTAATCAAATTGAATCAATCCCTCATCTAGGTAATCCACTGTATCACACGACGGTGGAGACATGATTAGAATGGGCGCTGAATATACGGTAATTCTCTTTTTATTGTCTTATTATACTACAGATCTGTTCTCATAATTGGTTTATTTTTATGGTTCTTACACTGCTTCAGTTTATTTTGTTATTATGGCCATTGATTTTGGACATGTACCATTAATAGCATATTTCCTATCCATAGATAGTAATATGTTAAAAATTCGTACGGTGCCATCACTCGATGGCATACTTTATGCTATGTCTGATGAAAAATCATTGAGTCTGCTTAATATGATCGCAAATGAATTTGATAAAGGTGCAGAAAAAGATTCACTTCTAGAAAAAGTTGACTTAACGCGTAAGCAATTTTATTTACGCATTTCAGCGTTGCTGAGCACTGGATTGATCAATAGAATATTAGGACGTTATTGCATTACATCATTTGGCAAAATAAACTATGAAATCCAGCTATTACTCAGGGTGGCAGTGGACAAACAAATGTCGGCATCGAAAATTGAAAAGATACCTTTGTCCTCGCAGTCAAACACATTTGTTACGACGGACGCAACGCATGGAAATGCGATGATTGTTCGGCCGATATCACGAACTAGTTAAAAGGAGAAACTACCTAATTAATTTAGATTATTGCAACGCTTTAATAATACTCTTACTGGCTACAGCAGGATAAACTAAACATGCCATGCCCGTAGAGAATAGACAGCCCGCCAAATCCCAACTACTCCGGTTTAAATTCCAGAATCCCCATGAGAAAAAACATTCTATAAAATCAGTAGTAGGGGTTATAATTACTATAGCCGCCAAATAACACTCATCAGGTTACACCTGCTGGCGGCTGCGCCTCTTGACTGTGATCCTTTTTCACATGCTCGTGTAAGGTTTGCTCACTCTCAAAGACTAAACCACACATATTACAAGTCAAATTCTTTTCCTTAGGTTTGTTTGCGTCTGCAGTAGACATATGTTACATAAGGACAACTAATAATTATAAATTTTGGTTCAAATTTGGAATCTTCCAGTGCTGTATCGCACCCTCAAGGGAAAAAGAGTACAAGTTCGTCCAATCGATATCTAGAACTGTTCAAAAATATATTATCACAACATGCTGCCATTGATACTTTTAAAATTCTGCCACGGCTACGAGATTTATCTCACTGGTAACAGTCTGGTTCAAGTCATACGGATTGACATGCGACAATAATGTGTTTAATTGTTTGTAGTTCAATTTTCTGGGAGAATTCATCGTCTAAACTTAATCATTGATGCCTTCCTATATCATAGATATAATATCCCTACGTTTAATATAATTTCAAGTAGTTTTCTAAGCCATATAAAATTTGTAAGCTAAATAATTTACACAAACGGCCATACTCCTTTCCTATATCATAATACTTTTAAAAATAAATTCTTATATGAATTATGCCAATGTCGGATTGCGTACCACAAACCTAGAGTCGAAGGTGTTACTGTTAATGAAGGACATTGTATTAACTTGATCAAGTCAGTCAAAGATGGATATAATTTTCTGATTCTGAAGGAACTTGAATAATCTCTAACCCTCTCTCCACAATTGAAAATATCGTTGACCTTTCTCTGTTGTTTTTTTATATTCTGTTTCTACTTGAGTTGTAAAACTGTGATCAAGTTGCATTCAAAGCGCTATTTGCGAGATCAAAGGATAGTAATCACTTGCTTCAATCATAAATAGTTGGACCAAATTATTTAGGTTAATTGCCTCAGCGCATGAATGAATATTGCGTCATCATCGGCAAATTAATCTCAGAATGCATGATTTTTAAACTGTTTGGTTGAACTTTCTTAAGCGATATAAACCGTATATCGGTAGAGATTTTAAATAAAACTAAACTGACTGGCTGCACAATGGGATTGGCGAGGATTTGTGGTTCTAGCCAAGCAGCCAACGCTCGGGCTGCTTTAAGTTTCCAGAATATCCTTCTACTGTTTGTTAAAAATAATACAATTGTTGATTTAGTAATTTAGCGATATAATTGTTAGACTATTGATACGCCTGTGGAAGTGATACCTTTAATTAATTCCATTCTGATGTGACTCTAATGAATCTCGGAATAAAGGCAGTAATCTGCATATCATTCGTAGGTGTGTTGGGATTAGGATTTTCAATTTGGGCTACCGGTATGCATACTACCTATGGTCAGAATTCTACAACACCAAATAATCAAACCGTAGATGAACGCTTGTACGCGCAAAAACTTTATGAAAGTCCGATGACATTGGTACTCAGAGGCGAAGGGCCTCATTTAGAAGTTCTTGGTAAGGCTATTGACAATGCAAAGCTAAATGGTTTCACAATTGATGGAGTAACTGTGTTTACGGAAACGTCTCAGCCTTATGGAAATACTACCTACTTAACCGACGTCTATAGTGTATTCATGTCAAAAAAATAGATTTTCTGTTTGATCTTACGCAACATAGAAAGAAAGGTTGCAACAAATATACGGAAGATGGGCTCGAATAATACTTGGTTGAATATCGCAACCTTGAAGGACTTGCAATATCTCTTTAGGGATTTTTAATTTCCCGGATTGTTCAGTTGTCGGGGCTTATTCTTAGCGTGCTCATTATTACTTGGAATATTCAAGAGCAGCAAATTATCAAAATATGACGCTTTTGTTAATGATGCTGTAAACAAACATTGTTGTCAATGGAACGGGGGTGTAAATGGATCGACCACCTCAACGGTACCCATCATACCAGTATCCTCATGTGGAAGAATGTGGCAATGATAGACGAATCTTCCAACGAAATCCTCAAATTGCATACGGACTACCACTTCCCCATTCGCCGGAAGAATAACTGTGTCCTGCAAGCCATGTGCCTCATAAGGTTGACCATTCACCGACATTACCTGGAAGTCATTGACGTGAATGTGAAATGTATGATCATCGTCATCGATATTTTTAATCTTCCATTCCTCTAGGTCTCCTAGCTTCACTATTTGGTCTACCCTGTTATGATCAAAAACCTTGCCATCGATCATGTTAGTTCCCTGTTCGCCAAAGCGGTTCATTGTTGTGTTGGACTCAGACGCAGAGAAGACTAACTCACGTATTTTTTGGACCCTTTGATCTCCCAGGTCATGCCTTGGTACTAGACTCGAAGCATTGACTTGTGCCGTCTCAGCTCCAGCATTGCCTTCAACGTTTATCGTTGCTAGGGTTACCACAGGATATGGGTGCGTAACACCCCCCCTGTATGGGAGCATTTTAAGAGGATATTTTCCATTTTCTCCGCCAGTAACTAGCACGGAGAATCTTTTGCCAGCAGGAATCACAAGGTATTTTGTATCCCAGACCTCCCAAACAGGGTTACCATCTTCTTCGATGACACGGAAGGTATGACCTGGTAGTGTTATATTGTAAAAAGTTCCGGGATCAATATTCGCAAATCGCCATAGTTGAGTCTCGCCTGGTGAAATAGTTACAACAGGATTGATCTCTCCATTGATAGTCTGATATGTTGGTGAAGTATAGTTAAGGTGCCAATAATGCCATGGAAAACCCCTCATGGTAAACGTCTGCTGAGTGATATTGTGTAACACATCAGGTAGCAAGTCCTCCAAGCCTTCTATCACGAGCAAACCAGACAACCCGCCACCCACTTGATCAGTAGAGAGACCATGCAGGTGCGAATGATACCAAAAAGTTCCACTTGGATGATCGATCGGAATATCGA
>JAKEIK010000105.1 GCA_022545895.1 Nitrososphaeraceae archaeon
GATCCATGCCTCATCTTGAAGTGAGTAGTTAAACTCGACGATTCTAAACGGTAGGTGTTACTGATTGTTACTGGTCAGTTCCATATGCATTTTAAGAAGAAAATAATATCCTAATTATTTTACACGAATTAGGTACACAATCAATCTTAAGATCATCAGACGTTCCTCGATATTCATGCTTACACAATTCATGTGATCCCTGAAAATTTGATATCCGACATGAGTAACTGAACAGTACAGATCTTAAAACTAATGTATATCAGTCCTCGCAGTAAGTGATTTACATTTAGACGCTTGTGTCACATAGTTTATTTACCTGATTGTATTAGTTGACGGAAATCAACTTTATAAATTAGGTTCTGTCTTGTCACTATTGATTGCCTCATTGTTGGTATTGGGATCTCTCCAATCCTCTAGTGCGCAGAAATCCTCGACTACTAATGATAGCTCAGCCGGTGATATTACAGTTTTTTCAGACACTACTAATCAAACAAATGAAATAGTCAATGGTAATCCCACAGAAATACCTAGTGCTCAATCCGTCTACGAGACTGGCACAATGTCTTTACCTACTTCAGTAAGGAGTTTCATTATTTTTATCCCAGATGAAGCACATCACGTACCAGAGGACCAAAAGACGATTAGTCCCGAGAACCCTAATTATCTTCCCAGTACTTTACAAATTCCAGACAGAACTGAGGTAGCCTTCGTTCATGGAGATCCTCAACATATCCATGTCGGAATAGTCAAAGATAATGGAGGGAATCTGGTATGGACGACTACTCCAGTTAAGCATCAAGGCGGCTCTGATGCAAAGTTACTAAACTCGGATGGTTCACCTTATGCTGTGTCAGATAAGCAGTATACAATTATGCAAGGAAAAATTGTGGTCAATCCTGAAAAATCAACGGGCACTCTTACGGTGGGCGGATTTTTCTGTCCAACAAAAGATCTGGATAATTGCAAATCAGAATTTACTAATGCTGGATTTCAGATCCTTTCTGAACACAATTTCGTTACAAAGTCTGTTCAGAAAGACATCAGCGGGGACAACACCTTATTGATCTATTCTACTCCAATCCCACTAAAAGACCCAATTGATAAGCTAAAACCAATCATTGATTCCCTACCATACAACTAGTACAAGATTAAAAAGTGTAACTCCAGAAGATGTGAAGTGGATAATCGTAAGTCATGTCTGGCCTAATTTTCGTGCAATTAAGAATGTCCGTTTGATCTTCAGTAACCAAATATCAGTGATTAAATGGTTAAATAAAAATAGAAATCATTGTATAACGGACAAAGGTCCTTTATATGACGTTCGATAACATAACATGATGATAATGATTCTTTGAAAATTCAGCATTTACGATATGAAGATCTAGTAATATCAGGTGAGGAGAGATGGAAGTAAAAACATTACAATATGTGGAAGATTTCACAAATGAATCAGACAAGAAGATAAAATTCTGCGTATATTGTGGTAATGTCGCGACGCACACAGCTTGCTTTAGCGTGGAACATGCCACTGTTATAGAAAGATATTGTGATACCTGTATTAAGAATATTAGATCCGCATGATGGCTGTAAGTAACCATTCTTCATTCTTGGTTGTTTCAGGTACATTACTCTATAACTTCATAGAATGCCACCCATTAGTGAGGGGAATAAGAAATTATTGTTTTCCTTTGTTTAACAATAGGGTAATGATGCTCATTCATAGAAGGTATTAATTAAACAACGAACATTTTTTGATCGTTTATTTCATAACCAAAAACCATTACAATTTACAACGTCATAAAGCATTATTATCTCGCCAATTTATTAACACCGGCGGCAGTTTTTAATTTCTGACGATACTAATTCGAAGGGCCTAGGTTGTTCTCAAATTCATAGTCATCTGTTAGTGTCTCGACGTTGTTTTCATTCAAGTCACATTTGCTATCTCTTTACGAGGAATATTATTAAAAGGCGCCTTTCAAGATATGATCAAATTTTGAAGAGAAAATGGCGAGCAGTTATCTGAAAGTGTGACGGAATGGGCAATTGGGGAATTGATGCACAAAGTAAATGAGTTAATATTCTATTCAGTAGGCGGAGTAATGACGTTTACTGGAATAATTTTGTTCCAAGAATTGATTTATGAACTGCTAACACACCATGAACCCCCGTTAATTACGTGGTACCCACTAATTGCACTTACTCTGACTATTCTAGGCGCTGGATTAGGTTATGCAGGCTATAGAAAGATTTAGGAGTAAACCATGGCATTAACTAATTTGCTGGTTCTATGATGAATGAGCCATCTAATTCAAGGATAAGTCGGTATGAGTATGTTCAGCTATGCTACTTTCTATTCCTCAAACTCAACTTCTTAATCTTTTTTTGATCAGACTAGATAATGTTGATTTCTCACTTGATGCAAGTACTCCTGCAATACAGAATAGTCCAAACGAGGGAATTTCGAAGTTGTTGAAGCAAGTACGACAACTCCACATTCTACTAATAAGTAGAGTCATTAACATAACCGTGCTCTTATTTAACGGGCTTTATGAAAAATAAAGTTTCAATGCGCATGCGGACTCCAGTCAGACCTACGCGAAGAAAATAAACCAATGATAGTTATACTGGGAGAGTGTGTACAATGTATGACAAAAATAATAAAACCAGACCTCTCACCAGGTGAATTTAAATGTAGAACATGTAATACGATGTGGTCAAGTTACATGAAGAACAGTATTCTATGTACAGATATAACCGAGAGACATGGATTACATGACTTTGATTTTGCCAAACCCTTAATTTGATTATCATCAATATTTACTCATTCTGTGAACTAGAGGCTCAACTTTTTTCACTCAATCCAATTTAAGTAAGGTGGGTACAGATGAAGTCATCTATGAAAGATATAATGGAAGATATTTGGGTTCCTACTCCAACAGAAGTAAAATTGACCTTTTCACGATGTGATATATGTGAGAAACCATACGAGGCATACGAGAGTGAAATTGAAAATCCTACAAGTGCAATTTCTGAAGAAGAATTAGAGGAACAAGTGCCATTGCTCTTGTTATGCGATCCATGTCGTGAGGAACTTGATGTATTCCATTTGGTTAAAAAACCCTAAGCGTCATGATTCTGGTTCTCGATGTTCAGAACAGAGTTCTTAGAAATTGTAGACTAGTGAGTTGTTATCTAATGATTGGTAGTCAGCGTTCTATTTCCTACAGCACCTGATGATCTGAGTATTCTAAAGCAGAGGGGGAAGATCATCGGATTGAGCAGAAACATTTGACAGCGGTATTGTTAAGATTAGTAGCGCGGCATAAGTTAGCATTTGCATTCTACTCTAACATGAAACATTAGCTAGAATTGTTTAGACCCCAATGCCAACGCCAATGGTTACTATATAATAATAAAAAATATTTTACTTGTCTTGATATATATTCCCGGTCCTCTTGATCTATCCAATTGTTTTTAGATTATCCCTCGGTAGGTGCTTAATCGAAGGTATTGAAAATAAAAAAGCTGTTATTGAAGGAAGTACTTCCCCTGGCAAAAAGAATGTGGTGCTAAAGAAAGAGTCTGAAGGTATTTGATTATCATAGACTACGGACATAGGGTAGAATTTGGTTGCATCCACTCCAATCTGCAAACTTTTTCAATCTCATTACTTGCAAAACTTAATTAAACGAACAATTTCTTCTTACTTGCGTTAGAAAATGAGTTTGATGGTTAGAACATCATTGCTGATTTGTTTATTCGTGTGCACAGTCATTGCTTCTCAGACGATCTTTACAGCGATAGTTGCTAATGCGGAAACAGGACCTATTCAATCAATTGGAAATAACACTAACCCTGATTTTCAGCTTGAACAGTCCGCTACGAATGTTACTTCATCCGATCTACTCCCATATGTAAACCGAATACATGGAATAATGATGTCCATCCCTTCAAACTGGACCTTATCTACTAGTGGACTGCCAGACTATACTCAGGTAGCAGGTTTTTATTCACCTCTTCAAAATCTTTCTGACTCGATACCGGCTCGCCTTTCAATTTCTGTGATGGACTATCAACAAAACGTATCGCTCAAAGATTTCACTAATCTAACGCTTTCTTCATTAAACAGAACAGGCCAATTTAAGGTGATAAGTTCAGATCCTGTTACTCTTGCTGGAAGACCAGGTTACCAAATAATTTTATCAACGTTACCAAATTTGGGAAATCCACTTAATTTCGGGTTAATGCAATCATGGACAGCAGTAGGCACGAAGATTTATCAATTTTCATATAGCACTGAAAGCTCAAAATTTGCGACATATCTGCCGACTGTTGAGCTAATGCTAAAATCCTTGAGGATACACGATACGAGATAATTCTTCTTTTACTATTCCAATATTCTCCATGATTCTCTCGGGAGATTGGGTGAAAGATCAAATATCTACAGTGAACAACCCATATCCATAAACCAAGTCGAGATGACGTCATTATTCACTTACTCCGCTTCAAATTTGTAGTTGATCTACGTGTTCCAATTACGTATCCTTTGAACTCAAAAAAATACACTATAGATTTCATGAAAAACTACTATATCACTGATTTCATTATCTGTTTCGGCCGCTATGGGACATGGAGTTCAATCTTCTTTCATTCGGCCGTATCCGCAACTTGTAGAGCAACGTGGACAATGATTACTATTATCAAACAGGTAAGATACTACACTTTGAAGAGTACTCGGCACCCTTGCTAGAGAGATCAAATTCCATACCGATTTGAAAGTATTATTCTTGGAAACCAAAAGCGCAGCATCCCAAAAAATAATTTAGTATATTATAGCTTTAAGCTCAAGTTAATGAGGGGATGTGCCTCTTAAAAGTCAGAAACTATGGACGATTAGGTTCGCAAATAAACGTCGGCCCCCTTGAGTTGATTTTGTAATGCAAAAATCCCTTCTACAGTTTGATTAATATCTGAAACGGCTCCTTTGACCTTCATCAGTACCGGAATCTACTGCACCACCAAAGGTTACTTACGCGTAGATAGGTGAAAAGGAAGCACATTGAAACTGGTCTTACTTTTTATAGTCCACAGATAGAAAAATCTCATGAATAATACAAAATTCATTTTGGGAGCTATCATTATGATAACTCTTGGAACAACAGCAATTATGACGACTCCAGGATTGTTTGAATCTGCAAACGCACTCAAGGCGTGTGGAAGTGGAAACACGACGCATAGTCCTAGTA
>JAKEIK010000106.1 GCA_022545895.1 Nitrososphaeraceae archaeon
TCTTCAGGATATCCTTCCCTTATCAGATTGTCTTTATTTATTTTTGTTGGTGCAAAAAAGAATTGCGTGCCAGCAGAACAAATCCAAGTATCGATCTGTTCTGGAAATGGTTCCTCTCTTGCATAAAACCATCCCCCTTCAAATTGAGATTCAATGAATTTTTCCACGAAAGATTTGGTAGGATCTTCGCGCACCCTTAGATGTTTTATGGAATCTGGACTCATTGATATGAGTCCTGCCTCATTTTGAGCTACCTTTTGACCCATGCCAAACACCCAGGCCAATGGCGCTATTCCAGCAACCAGAGTATCACCATGAACTATTGGCAACAGATGAGAACTATTTCCAAATTCCTTCCTCCAATACCGTCCGAATGAACCGAACTTTAGTATGAGTTCACTCGCTTTTTCCATAAGGTCACCCCTGATTTGCATATTGCATGCAATTTGATCTTCCAAATCAAACTCTTTTATCCCAAATCCAAGGAGTTCATCGAAATGCTGTCCAGTATCGATCACAAAGGACGGCAGCTTCTGTCTTATTGCTTCTATTAATATGGGCGCCTGTTTGTAGAAATCGGGTTTTGTTCCGATTACGACAGAAAGGATAGGGCTTCCCCCGTTATTGCCAGAGTGTTTTCGTGTGCGTTCCAACACCTGAGGAAAAATGCGGATAGGGAGTATCTTTTTTTTCAGGTAGATGTATTTATCATTATTTGATCTTTTTTGTCTCAAAAATTTTCATCCACCAGACTCCCATGGTTTCGTGTAGGTTTCTTAATGAGTAGTACACCAATTATCATTATTCCAAATCCCGCCGCAACAAACGCATATTGTAATATTTCTATGAATGGCACAGCATAAGTTTCTGGGGTTTGTAGTACTAATGTACCAAAGTACAGCATCCCTGCGCTCAAGATTACTCCTGCAACAAATAATATAAGACCAGATTCTTTCGAACCATAATTTTTTGCAAGCCCATACGTAATACCGCATAATATGACCCCTGGAGCACCCGAAATCGAGACAACTTGTACTATCACACCGGGAGGTTGCACAGGAACGTCTGGACCCTGAGGTCCGGACCGTATCAAGAACAAATAAAATGAAGTCATGAGAACCACAAACATTATAATCAAACCCAGAGATGCTAGTGAGACCCAAACCTCAAGATTTGTCAATTTTATTATGAAAGAACGTCTTGAAGGGTAAATAAATTATATGCTATTCTATGCCAACTAAAATAGCCAATTCCTTTCTACAAGCCGAACCCAGAAATTCTGCTGATTTTTCAGGAGTGACATGGTTAATGTAAATGCCAAATCCTCTTTCAAGTCCAGACCAGCTTCCTAGTTGAGGATAAATTTCAATGTGCCAGTGTATCTGCCTACTGTTTTTCTTTTCTGGCGAAAGATGAAATACCAGATTGAAAGAGGGATTGGACAGCGCCTTGGACATCCCACCTAGCGTAGATCTTAGGATGAGAGCCAAATCAGTCATTTCTTTTTGCGTTACCTTGGTGAAAGCAGTTGTATGACGTTTTGGATAGATCCAAAATTCGTATGGATATGATGATGCCCATGGAGAGAATGCTATATGACTATCAGTCGCTAGGATTTGTCTAGGACCGCTAGTTTCGGCGCCAATTACTGTACATGCAGGACAACTTCCGTTTTCATTAATATACTGATTGGATGCTTCGGCTTCATATTCAATTGTTGGTGGAATTGTGGAAAAAGTAACTAGATTGAAACAACTATGAGCAATTTTACTGCCAGCTTCGCGACCTTTGTTCACATATATTGAGACATAAGTCACTCCTTTTTGGGAATAAAGCCACCTCACTCTATCTTGAATCATCAAGAGGACATTCGACCATTGGTCGAGCGATAATGAATGTAGGTCTTCGTCGTGATTGGGAGATGCAACTACAATGTAGTGGAAACCATAAGCAGGTTCACTGTAAAGAGGTTTGTCGCGGTAGAGGTTTTCAGTGGATTGTGTTACGATTGGAGAATCACTCTGAAATACTCTAACACTCCAGCCCTCTACCACATTCTCTTCACTGTCGGAGAGTCTTTGCAACATTCCTTCTTTGACCACAAGTGAAAGAATGGACGGCGGGGTCATGTTTTCATTACCCGGACAGTAAGGACATTTAGTCTCATCTGATTTGTCGTCGTGTGCATTCGGTTGTTCAGTGATGTGGGGCAGGATCACATATTTATCAAGTACATAATCTTTTCTGAGCTCGATCATTCATGTTACCTGAAAAAAGCTGTTCGTACTTTTAATTAAAGGTTCTGTGTTCCTTTTTCTAGTAACTTTGCAGAATTGAGGATGAAGGTGGCAACACTGATCCATCAACTAGTTTTAAAATCACTACTTAATTGAATTGCCTTATTGGGATATTGATATCAAAGTTGCCGTAGAAATGTAATTTTTTTATAATAACATTTATGTAACTATTTTCATAGTCAGATTGAGCCTTGGATATCTTTTCTCAGATTCAATCATTGAAAGAAGAGATGACTAGGCTTCAAACCCAAGCGGAAGAATTTTCGTCATCGACTGAAGAATCTTTGATGAAATTAGGGATTAAATCTGACATGAATGTCGCGGACATAGGATGTGGAACAGGAAGTGTTTCTTTCATGATTTCTCGTTTGGTTGGAAAACTTGGTCAGGTAATTGGGGTGGATTCTAACCAGTATGCAATAAATTATTGTAACGAGATCGTCCGGAGCAAAGGCATTCCAAACACCAAATTCATGATCTCTGATGCCACACATCTGGATTTTGAGTCCCATACTTTTGACGTTGCTTACTCAAGGTTTCTTTTCCAGCATGTAAAGAATGCGAGTGAGGCGCTTCGGGAGATGGTCCGAGTTACCAAGCCAGGAGGAGCAGTTATGGTTGAAGATTGTGACCTATTTACCTGGCTAGTTTATCCCAAAAATGAATCGGTCTCAAAACTCTGGCATTGGTATGAATCTATTCAAGTAGAACGAGGAACAGATCCCGAGATAGGGAGGAAGTTGTATTCGATGTTTCTGGATGAAGGGCTTGAACCCTCGGTTGACGTTTATTCAAAGTCTGTTTACCTCAATAGGCATATCTTTTGGAAA
>JAKEIK010000107.1 GCA_022545895.1 Nitrososphaeraceae archaeon
CCAAAGCAGATGCACAATTGCCAACACCAGCTATAGCAACCCTTACCTTTTTGCTCATGGAAGATCGTAATTCGCCGGTTTAATTAATATATTGATAATGGTGCGAAGTAAGAGACGAATCTACAATCAACGAACTAATCACTATCAACGAATAAAACACAGAATTGGGACATTTATCTTACGCTTTTTATCTAGATAGCTGCGAACAAAATAGAGCAACTCGTGGCTTTTTGCCTTCACTAAAGTCCTCATCTGTCCACTCATTTGGGAAATAGATTTTGTGAGTGTCATTATCTGAACATTCCCTGAAACCTACCTCATTCATGATGGTGGTGAGATCTTTGAATGCAATATCATCAATAGGCATATCAGTTAAGATCTGAAGTGTTCCATTATCTCTTAATTTATCGGGCAGCATCTCTATCAACGCTCGTAGAGATACCTTGTCTTGCATTGTTTCTATGAGATAATATTTTCTTGGCATTCGTAAAAGAAAGTTATCGATCGATTTATCGGGCATATTTGGAATTAATTTCTTGGGTTCTCCCCAAAAGGCAGATGCGTTCTGGGGTTCCAAACAGACAAATTCTGCTTTTGCCTTAGATACCTCGGAGTGGTCCTTGCCTATTCCAATGAAATATTCCGCCCAATTATTACCTGCAATGAAGTACATCATCTTACCATATAGCATGCCAATTTCCATATTTACTTTGAGAAACAATTTGTGAGCATTCTCTATAGTTCTATTTAGTGATGTTGATGGGTTACCCTCATGGAAAAATTGGTAAACGAGGTTCCAACGATTCCTGAATATTTCTGGAAAACTTTTTACTTTTAATAATTCTTGAAAGATCTTCTTGTCTGCAAAATCAGAGAAAAAAGTATCCGTTCTGGAAACCGCCTCCAGTTTAGACAAGTACAACTCATCATACAAACTTGTAACCCTACTCCATGCTCTTAGAGGATCCGATCCCATGTAAGTTACTGAAAGATCTGCAAGCCACACTATCTCGGCAAGTAACGTAATTTTGTTAGTATCTTGGCCTCTTCTCCTTAATTCGGCAAGCAATTTTGCGAACATTTCCTGCGCATTTTTCTGCTTAAAGTAAGGAAAATCTGTTCGCCAAATTATTGCTTCGACTACCAGGCTTTCATATGGGCGTTCTCCGGAGGATGGAAACTCTGGCCGAAATGTCGGATCTGAACTAGAAATTCCAGGGCTGCCGGGAAAGAATCTTTCAAATTCCATGGCGTTCAGAACAAAATATGCATCATGTATACTGGTACGCTGAATTTCTTCTATTGTTCTTGATACCTTAGGCGCCTCAGGTTCCTTAATGCCATTGGAATCAATAATGGATTTGACCTGCATCGGATCATGATCGTGCAATAGTCCGGCCACTATGACCATTTCAATTTCATTTGGAAAAAATTTGTATCCATGAAATTCAGTGGGAATTAACTGTAGACTTAGGTAAGTTACTTCGAGGCTATGGTGAAAGTTGTGATATTTAGTGGATCCTACACCTAAGCCTTGTACCTCATAAGAATGACTGAGATATTTTGCTAATGCCCTGAAGCTATCAATTCTGTCTGCTTGGACACCCTTTTTAGAAGCAAGTTGACATATAGCCATGAGCAGTTTTTCTTCTTTCATGTCAGCAAGTGTTTCATTCGCTTCCTGAATGATGGATTTACCAAATCCAGGTAACTTTTCCATAACTTCTTTGTAAATTATGCGTATTGGTAAACTCTTATTCAGATATACTGCAAGTCCTGTAATGTGCCAGGGATGTTTTATCCGTGGCTTTTCCCTTTCTAATATTTCGTCAGCAACCAAAAAGAGTTGCCTATTCAATTCGGATACAATTGAATTAGTTTCAATTTTAGATCTTTCTGCATTTTGTTTTATGTGGGCATTATCTGTATTCATCACAACCCA
>JAKEIK010000013.1 GCA_022545895.1 Nitrososphaeraceae archaeon
AACATATAAGAAATACAATCGGATCAATAGCTACACCTGACGAAATTCATTTTGTTGCACGCCTTCCAAAGACACGCAGTGGAAAGATAATGCGAAGACTACTAAAGTCCATATCTGCCAACTCAGATACCATCGGTGATGTAAGTACTCTTGAAGATGAGACATCAGTCGAAGAGATAAAGCAGGCATATCATGATTTACATAACATGTTGGGAAAATGATGTTCTCCTGCTAGCACTCTTAGCTTATTTATTTGATCCCAAAATACGACTCCTATTTTGCATCAAAGAAAACTAAGCAAGTAACGATTTGTAAATGAATTAATGGCTCATATAGAAATTATCTTGATTCTAGAATGATTGGTGATGTTATAAAAGTCTATAAAGCCTGCGGTAGCTGCAAGAATATATTTTGCAGGTTTTGTATTTTTATAAGTACACTCAGTAACATCTAATGCCGTTTTACAAGGTGGCGCATTCTTCACAATATAAACAATATTTGCTTGCTCATCAAGCCAAAGTAAGTCAACATTGAACTGAATATTCAAAAGCCAAAGCGGATATAGGTCAGATTTGTTGTACACCAATATCATGGCAGAGTCAAATGGAAGTTTATCTTCTCTAAATGTTAACCACCTCTGTTTAGCTACAGGAGAATCTGCCACTTCTACCTTGACTAATTTATTATCTATACTTAAAGTACCATTCGGAAAACCTATGTTTTTGTCTCTAATAGACTCGGGAATGAACAATAGACCAAGGGTTCCTAATACAACCGTTCCTACAATTAATGGCAATAAAACCCTAGTCTTGCTGACCACACCATAACCCTATTTTAAAAACATTTGTATGTTGCTTAGGAAATTAACAATCAAAGCCATCAAACTACGTAACTTTTATATCAGTGTTATAAAAATGACATAGTGTTTAAATAGTTTCGCTATGGATTGTTTTTGAGAATTAAATGCCAGTAGCAATACTTCCGGATATTAGCGAACAACACTGTATAGGCTGTGCACTGTGTGTCGAGATTTGTACGGCTCTTGGTCCAGATGTATTAAGAGTAAAACCAGTCGAAGGATGGAAGCGAGGTAAGGCATTTGTCTTCTATCCAGAGAGATGCATCTCAGATGGTGCATGTATCGGCGTCTGTCCAACAAAGGCAATATTCTGGATGAGGCCAATGGACTATACACCAGGTCAACCAATTCCATTAAAGAAGAACGGTCTGTTCGCAAAGGGCTGGGAAGAAGGTTAATCTTCAAAGAATTCCTTAACTTTTATTTTTTAGTCAACTTTTAGTTGTTTATCTAAATTTTGTAGTAAATACCACTTATTTCTACTGACTGCTATCTACCACTTAACTTATTTTCTGGTTAATAGATATAGCTGATGAGTTCAAACTCTATAATATTGTTATATTGTATTGCATCAATATATTAAAATAAACAAATTCAGTGTATTTAAAATGTGAAATACAGAAGCAGAACAGAAATAGTAGCCATGATCCTAGAAGCTGCAAATGGCGGAGCAACAAAAACAAAAATCATGTACAAGGCATTTCTTAGTTACGCTCAACTAAGAGAATATCTTTCTGTACTTATTGAAAACAACCTTCTGGAATATTTAGAGGGGTCACAGACTTATAAGACTACTGAGAAAGGCTTAAACTTCCTTAAGATGCATAATGAAATAGGCGAGCTTCTTCAAACAACAGCAAAAGAAGAAAAGTAATTCAAATAAACAAACAAAAATTTACTATTTTATTTTTCATTTCTATTATTAGGTAGTAGTAATTGAATTCTTGTTATTTGTATATTGATATTATATACCCACTATTTCCTATTCTGACAAACCGATAAACATATTAAAATCAAAAAATAATGCTTGTCTTACTAACATCTGTTACTGATCGTCTTTGATTTCTTTTGCAATTACCTCATTGAGCCAATTAACTTCACTGTCACTATCACTACCGATGGCCACAGCAGACTCCTCTTTTGGACCATCCTTGTCTGCAGTACTGGTTGCTAACAGTCGGCCATTTTCCAAGTCCATATTATCCTCTTGGCTTACATATTTATTCGAATTAGTGTCAGCAGTATGATCATACTTATCATTTTGTACTTCCAGTTCAGATGTCAGCTCGATATCATCCACTGTATGTTGAGAAATTCGTGTTAAGAAGTTACTTATTTCCTCTTTCTCTAAGTTAATATGCTCTAGTAATTCATTTGCATTCATGTTTACTTGTTGATAAGTTTCTTCAGTCATATCGTTACTTCTATATTGTAGCTTTGCATCAAAAACAACAGTTTTAATACTTGCTGCCTGAGAATCTAATTCCTCTAGTCTAGATTTTAATGTATTAATAACTCCATGCTCTTCTCCTTCCAAAGCTCGCAGCCTATTCTCATATTTTAAATAGACAATCTCAGCATCACTTTTCATTTGATCATTATTTGCCACCAAATCTTGAAGCGCTTTGATTCGTTTTAATGTTAAACTCTTTTGTCGTACTAATTTCTGTGCATCCATTCTCCATCTTGGTATATATATTACATAGTCACCCTGTACCAATAATTGTTCATAAGGCAATTGCTTCAATCCTACGGAACCACAGTCTACGCCAATCGACTCAATAGAACCATCTATATCGGTAACTAGACCAACCACTTTTCCTATATGGGTTCCATACATATCTTTCACCTGCTTGCCGACAAATTCGAGCTTTAATTCGCTCATGAGATTAGTTTAGAGCTAAAATATAATGCTGGCAGTGTCAAATTTTGTAAATAATTTGGTGAGATGTTTTACTACGATCTATCTCAAATATAGTTGGCTTGGTGCTAATACATATTAGGTCACCAATCTAATTTCAATATATCATGCTCACTGACTTTCCATATCATAGTGTTGATAACTTTTCTTCAATAGAAAGATCCACTCTAAATCAGCATTTTTCAAACGTCGATAAAGCTGTTTTTGCAATTATAACGCCAAGACAAGTAGATAGAGGAGCGCTAATGTCAAGATACTCTAGATCGGATAAAACTATGAGACGTATATTCTTGGACGAATTCATAAGTAATCCGACAAGAGGAGAAGAATTTTACAATAAAATACTAAATGAATATGGGGACGACTCAGTCGCAGAATTGGGTGAGGCACAAATTGCCATAGAATGGATCTCCAATATCGCTGCGAAAAAAATCGAAGATCAAAGAATCGGCCTATCATATCTTGAAAAATCTTCTCGCTATGTTACTTTTGATAAAAAAATTCACAACAAGTACAAATATTATAGAGATAAAAATATAATTAATTCAAAGTACGCTGATCTCTATATTGAAGCATGTAATAATGCATTTGAACTTTACAGCAAGAATATTCCTATATTACAGAAATTTATTTCTGAAATAGAGCCCATAAATGATTTTACTTATTATGACTCAACATCAAAACTCGAAAAAAAATTTGATTCCCTTACCAATCTGCAAGACATTAAATCTGCAGAGAAAGTCTATAATAATACTATAAGAGCTAAATCACTAGATATTCTTCGTGGACTACTTCCTGCGGCTACACTTACAAATTTGGGAATTACTGGAAATGGAAGAGCTTTTGAATATTTATTAACGAAATTATATTCTTCTTCGCTGAATGAAGTTAGGAATTTAGGAACAGCATTACACGAACAACTTAATTTCGTAATACCATCATTTGTAAAACGAGCAAATGATAAATATGGCAAATCTATCCAATCTTATTTTCAAGATACCAGTAATGCTATATCTAAATTAGCAAAGAAGCATATTCGAGATATTAAATATAACATGAATACTTCAGTAGAATTAGTCGATTATACTAATAACTTAAAAGCTGAGACAACAGTAGCATCAGCAGCACTTTATGAACATGCAGATGGTCAGTCTCTATTTGATATTATACAACTAATAAAACATCTTCCACAAAAAAAGCGACATAAAATTATTGAAATGTACACCAAATTTCGTAGAAACAGACGGCATCGACCAGGCAGAGCATATGAAATGGTAGAATACACATTTGATATGTTAACCAACTTTGGAATGTTTCGTGATCTACATCGACATAGATTACTTACTACAGAAAGACAACTCCTATCTACTAGGCATGGTTACGAAGTTCCTACTGAGATTATAGATGCCGGTCTGGAAAAAGATTACAGAGATTGCATGTATCAATGTAATGATACTTATGAGAATATCGTAAAAAAAATGCCATATGAAGCTCAATATGTAGTTAATTTCGCCTACAGATATCCATATTTCATGAAAATCAACTTGCGTGAGGCTTGTTATATGATTGAACTACGTACCACTGCACAAGGGCATCCAGATTATCGTCATGCTTGTCAAGAAATGTATAAACATATACAAAATGTTCATCCGTTTCTAGCAATGGGTATTAGGTTTGTGGATCTTAATCAGTATAACCTTGGTAGATTTGATTCAGAGAAAAAGGCTGAAAAGAAGAAGAGAAAGATGGTCTAGAATACATCATTCTATCTATTTAAAACCATCTTTCTAATGACTGGCTCCGATTGTCAATAGAGTTTTTGAGCTTCTGTAACGCCCCATTAACACGCTCCACAGAAAAATCCATTCTATTGCATAGAAGATCAGTCACTTTATCATAATTAATTGGATCGAATTCTATATCTTGAATATCCACTACTTCAGGTCTTAGAAACAGCT
Source organism: Nitrososphaeraceae archaeon (assembly GCA_022545895.1). Lineage (GTDB taxonomy): Archaea > Thermoproteota > Nitrososphaeria > Nitrososphaerales > Nitrososphaeraceae > TA-21. Next base: position 4,739 of record JAKEIK010000013.1, read on the forward strand.
CCCTTATCTGGTCATACGGGATTTTAGATAATTCTTCTTTAATGTTATCGATATTTTCTAGTTTAGCATACCTTTTAATCAATTTAAGTGCAGTTTTCGGTCCAATTCCAGGAATACCTCCAGGATTAAAATCAGTACCGATTAAAATTCCAATATCGATAAGTTGAGCTCTAGTTAGATGTGTCTGGGCAACAATATCTTCAAAATAAAACATTTCCGGTACAACATCGATATATGCATTCTTATTTGGGACCTTTCTCTTACCGCTTATCGTAAGATTCCTAGTGAGTCTTTTTGCGCCAAATAAAATTGAATCATAATCTTGACTAGCACATGTATATGCCTTATTTGTATTGGATAAATATGCAGCCGTTGCCTCACCTTCTGAAGGTGCTTGAATTGTAGGGACCCCGAGAAAAGATAAAAGCATCTTAGATTCCATCACCATCTTGTCTGTCAGTACTGAGGTAGCTTGACCATATTTTCGGGCATCGTCAAATCGTCCCTCTGTTAGCGCCTCTTCAAATTTTTCAGCTGCAACTTTCTTTACTTGCTGTCTTCTCTCGATTTCATCGAATTTCAAATGACTTGGTTTACCATCGAAGACATACACAAGCTTAATATTCTCAGCTAAGAGGTTTATATTGCGATAAAAAAGTCCACTCAAATGACTGGTTACTTCTCCCTTAGAGTTAGTAAGAAGCTCTCCTGTAGAACCTCTGATAGTAGCAAGAAACTGATAGATGGTATTAAATGCATCAACCGCAATTGTTCTGTTCGATAAATCTGTCAACTTTATGTACGATGGAGTTATAAGCGGCTTAAGATCAAGACCCATGATTATAAATAATAATTATTACTTTTTACCTTTTTCCCACTCAACTCGTCCTAGACTCTAAATTATGAGGCTGACTCAATATGATGTCATATCAAGCTACATTGTTTTAATAGAATATTGTGAAATGGACCTTAAAAAGGTCTAGCAATAATCAAGATACTATAACTTACTTATGTTTCCGATAACATATACATACCTAAGTTGCTCAACATCCCATCATATTTGAAACTGTTTATCGTTCTTGTTGGAATATTGATCTTAGCATTCGGCATAATTTTTTCTGCACAATCTAAATCCATGTTAGGTCCCTCAAATTCATTTATGTATAGCAATCCATCTTGGACAATTAATGGTTCTGTCCTAATAATTGTAGGTATTATAATATTAGTCTTAAGCGTGCTTTCAAGAATTGGTATTTTTGTCAGATTGAAACGTTCTAAATGAGATACCGAAAATTAATGTACCTTAACTTAACTAATTTTGAATTAAAACAAACAAAAGTTGAGACTTCCTTCCTACTCTGTCTTATCGCTACCTAATGTGAGTCAATAATGACTATGAAACCGTTTAAACAAGATGTAGTTTGCTTCTATTTTGGCATCTTTCAGTTCAGTATCTGATAGTAAATAATTGATACAATAAGACACTTAGAACTTAATTAGCCGTACATACTGAAAAAAGCAATTGATATATGAGACTTCGCCTATATTGGTGAATATAATGAATGTCTTAATAGATGACGATCGTTTCCTAATGTCTTGTACAAGGTGCTTCTAACTCATGACAATGTGCGAAAAAT
>JAKEIK010000108.1 GCA_022545895.1 Nitrososphaeraceae archaeon
TTATATCTCCATATGAAGTTCCCCATACCTCAAGACAGAATTGCATGTCAATTAGGTAGAATGGAAAGGATTATTATCATTTTGTTGGACCGACATACGTATAGTCTCTGGATTCACGTGTACTTATTATTTAGTTAAATTCCTATGATGGTCACAGTATAATTGAGTTGAATACGGCAGATTCAGCTACTATTCCATATCCATAGTTTTTATCTAACTTCATTATCGACTAAACTATATCATTGAGTCAGACTGAATTAAAAGAGTTTGAATGGTATCTACGGGATCATCTATTTAGAAACCAAAACAAGGCAATATCTACATTTGAGCTAAATTCGTTGCCGCAGACAATGATAGACACGTACCTAAGATATCGAAATGCTAATTTGGATCAAATCTTGGTCCTTCTCAATTCTTCCGTAGAAAATCTTGTATCAAGAAACGTATTGAAGCATAACAAAGATTCTGTTGAATCGACCGGGAAGATCTCTAGGATGCGATGTGCCCAGTGTCTCTACATCTGTTACGTGTCTGAAAATGAACCTACGTCGTGTTTTAGATGTTATAGTAGTGAATTACACACTTTTCCCAAGAAAAAGGAATAATTCTATACGAGGTAAATATCCTAGTATTGGGAATTGATACCTATAATACTAGTAATAAGGCGATGACGTACATCCAATTAGCATACTGAACTATTCAAAACAATATTTCATTTCAAATATTATCTTGGAGGCTATTTAATATGCAAGGGCTAAATGCTGCTAATTGGCTTGGATCCGGACATCCACTATTGAAACTCATATATATAGACCTGCGGTATCTTCCGTGAAAGAGAATGTCAGCTTTAACTAATCGAAAATTTAATGAAGAAATGATTCAATTTGTTGGGAAAAAAGTCTCTGTCGAGACATCGGACAAAAAAAATTATAATGGTATCATGTCTGCCATTGATGAAAAACTTGATCTAGTCTTAGACAATGTTGAAGGTCAAGGGATATTAAAACTAATTATCAATGGTGCATTTGTAAAAGAAGTAAAGTTACTCGAAAAACCCTTCGATTTAAAAGGCCTTGCTGAAAGGCTGGCAAGAGTCTTCCCCGGCTTGGTCAGAGTTAGAGATGACGTAGGAGCTATAATCGTTATGGAAAAAATAAAGGTTACCCAAGCTGGTGTAGAGGAAGGGGCCGGTCTTGCTGCGGACCGGGTAAAGGCCGTTTATGACGAGTTCATGAGAGATTCGAAAAAATAATCATCTACCTTTTTCAATCCTCCCTTTGTTATCTATTGGTGTCCACTAAAGCATGATTAATGAAACGGAAGCCTATAGCGTACATTAAGAATTAATTAGTGCCTACTTACTACCCACGTGTTATGTTTGTTTGTATCTTTGGATCTGAGTGGAGTTCTAACTATCAAATTTGTCATTTGAAATAAGATATTCTGATTTAGCCGGACGTATTGGAAAGCTATCCACCCCAAGTGGAGTGATCGAAACTCCAGCCTTCATACCCGTAATCCATCCTATAAAACAGTCTATCAGCCCCCAGTTCATCAAGAGCCTTGGTTTTGACGCGGTGATAACAAATGCGTATATTGCACTTGGCCATTATGGTAAAGAAGCAATAGAAAAAGGGATTCACAAGATAATTGATTTTGAGGGTATTGTTATGACAGATTCCGGTGGATACCAAGTGCTTGAGTATGGTTCGATCGATGTTAAGCCTACAGATATAGCTGGATTTGAGAGAGATATTCGTAGCGATATTTGTGTCCCTTTAGACAAACCAACAGGGTATGGCCTTGAACATAGTTTAGCAAATAGATATGTTGAAGAAACAATCGAGAATACCCAACTGACCATAGACATGATTGGAGATCCTGACAATCCTAGAGGAGCAATTTGGGTTGGACCTGTGCAGGGTGCAGAGCACCTTGACTTGGTCAAAAAGTCTGCGGATTTGCTTGACAAAATGCACTTTCAAATGTTCGCCCTTGGGAGTCCCGTTCAATTAATGCAAGCATATGAATTTGCAATTCTGGCAGACATTATAGCAACAGTCAAGCGAACGATACCTACCAAGCCGATACATCTTTTTGGGGCAGGTCATCCCCTCACAATACCATTGGCAGTAGCATTGGGATGTGACACCTTTGACTCGGCATCTTATATATTATACGCTAGGGACAACAGGTACATGCACCAAAATGGCACTTCTCGATTAGAAGATTTAACTTATTTTTCATGTCAGTGTCCTGTCTGTACCTCGTATACGCCAACAGAGCTCCTAGGAACACCTTGGGATAAGAGGATAGATGAACTGGCAAAACATAATCTCTATGTATTAAGAGCTGAGGTCTTGGCAGTAAAGCAGGCGATAAGGGATGGGAGATTGTGGGAGTATGTTACTCAAAAGGCACAAGCCCATCCAAAGCTGACAGAGGCGGTTATGAATTTCTCAAGGTATGAGTTTCTAGATGTAGGAACAGCTCTTTTCAAAAAGAAGGCAATTTTTTTTAATGGACCTCAAGACCAATATAGACCAGAAGCTCTCAGATTTAGAAAAATGATAACTCAATTCAAAACCCGGAAAAAAGGAGACCTTATATTATTTCCAGAGGGGCAGGTTTCCCCTTTCTATACTTCGCAAGCCTTCCTGAAACTCTCAAAGAAATTTCCCGACGATCAGATATGTACATACAATCCATATATTGGAATAGTACCAGCGGAAGTTTCGGACATTTTTCCCGCCGCTCATAATGTAGTGTCCCAAGATAAACTATTCATACATAAAGTAGGTGACTTTCCGACATTCATAGAATCACTTGAGAATTTTCTTGTGTTTAACAAATTCAAAAATATCACAATAGTGTCTGATTCTTTCATGAAGGAGGTAATCAAGGAGTATAAACCTGAAAATGATCAGTTGGTAAAAGTTTTGGATTATCATTTCGAGGTAATAGATTGTATGTGATTATACTCTACTCAAAACCCTACCTTTGAGTTCACTCTGGCATATTGAAACAGACGAGGTTCCTTAATGAATGGCAAATTGAAGTGGAGTAAAAATAAAACTGTTCCTTAAATTAATGCATTCCCTGTTAGGGGTTTGAGGGAAATACTTTAGATTTTACTTCATTGATAACACCAATGATAACAAAAAAACGCGATTTTCATTTAATTCTTTTTCACTTACAGTTATTTTACTCACAGATCTTGCATTCCATAGTTGTTATATCAAACAAAATTGATGTACGTTCGTAATGTAAACTAGATATACCTTTTATTACTACCTACAACAAATTGAGAGTGACGGTAAATGACCATAGATTATGAGTTTCTTTACTCTTTCAGTGAACAACTACTTCGTTTTGAGAAATCTATTAGATGGATTGGTATAGCAAACAAGTATGGGGTCTTGCTCAATGTCGAATATCGTGATAATCTAACTCCATTCATGACTGAGGAAGAAAATGAAGAATATGCGGCTAATGCCGTAAAAAGGTACAGGACGAGATTAAAGTTTCAGACAAAGATTGGAATGTTAAATTATGCCTTTGGGAGATATGAGAAGATTAGTAGAGTAACCATCCCTATAAATGAAGATTACTATTTACTTTTGACTCTTGATGCGGATGAAAAAAACTATGACAATCTAATTATGAACAAGATAATTCCATTCATTAATAAATATAAGGAAAAATTTATCCTTGAAGAGGAATAGGGACAGGAAGAGCGCTATCAACTTCTTAATTCTTCGTTATATGTTCGATCCGTTTACAAATCTGTTGTAAATAGAGAGTGCATCTTGTTGATCTTTTGCCCCAACTATTGTAGCAGCACCACTTGTCATAAAGCTTACAGATAACTGTTCTCGTTCTGACCCATTACTTATGGCCGTCAAACCAAGTTTGCCCCGAGTTTTTACTTTATACCCTAGCTGTTCTGCATTTCTTTCGACACCCAACAGGCTGAGAGGAGATGACACCTCAGATGGAGTAACTGTGTATGTTCTCTTGCCTCTGTCTCTACCACACAGTTCTTCAATCAAAAGCTGTTGACGCAGAACAGAATCTTCCAATTTTCTTTTTGATCCACAAGACGGGCATTCATCGTGTCGGTACATCTGAATTTTTTCCAAGCAGAGATCATTCAAATCAACATACAGCAACTTATTGACAAGTGTTGGATTTTCTCCCGTAATGATCTTTACCACTTCAGAGACCTGAATGCCTCCAACCAAGTACAATATGGATGGATGTACACCTTCCGTACTGCATGTTGGCATATCATCTTCTGCCAATGCTGGGAACATACACCTCAAGCATGCAGATTCATTTGGTATTATGGTACAGACCGATCCCAACATCCCTAGAGCACCAGCGTAAATCAGCGGAATATTTAGCTTAATACAAGCATCATTTAATGCATAACGTGCATCAATACTGTCAAGTGCATCCACAACGATATCGAAACCATCAATAATTTTCTCAGCATTATATCTAGTAACTGAGATAGGAAGTGCCTCAATCTCTACACTTGGATTAATCTGTCTTAATCGTTCTCGAGCTGCCTCTACCTTTACTCGTCCTATATCGTCCTCAGTATAGAGATGCTGACGGTGAAGATTAGAAATCTCGACTACATCTCTGTCAACAATCTTAATTGTTCCAACACCCATTGCGGTAAGTTGAGTGACGACCGGATTACCAATTCCTCCAACACCGACTACGCAGACCCTTGCCTTCCGAATTTTTTCCATTCCAACAAATCCGATTTCGTCGAGCATTATTTGCCTCGAATATCGCTGTAAATCTTCAGTTTTGAGTTCTGAACCGCCGGCTACTGCTGGAAGAATGTAGATTGAATCATTTTCGTGAAGAACGGTAGCCATACCATCACTGCTAAATCGCATATTCTTCCCATTGATGTAGATGTTAATTAGAGATCGAGGTTGTCCGTTTAAATCTAATACTCTTCGCTTAAAATCTTCACCCATTTGGTCCGAAATCTTTGTGAAGGCATCTTCAAGATTTGTTGCTTCCAGCGGGATCTTTTTCTCTCCAGCGCCTTTTGTCAGTACTGAAGGAATTACAAATTCAATTTTTGCCAATCTCTGTCACCACATATGATGCATGTCAATAACTATGTAATCATTGCCGAGACCAACTGAATGTCTGGTTTTACGACATTGAGCTTCGGGAGTTTATCTGCTATTGCTTCTGGACTCTTTAATCCGTTGCCGGTAACGTAGCAAACTACTTTTTCATCTCGTTCTATGGTCCCATCTTCGACTAACTTTTTAAGTACGGCCACTGAAACACCGCCTGCTGGCTCCGTAAAGATCCCCTCCGTTCTAGCAAGCATCAAAATTCCATCTACTATTTCAGCATCTGTGGCTTCTTCAGCTACACCCCTGTACTGCTTCAATCTTCTCAATACATACATACCATCCCCTGGATCGCCTATCGCTAAACTTTTAGCTATTGTCTCTGGTCTTTCAATAGGCACAATATCAGAATCGTGTCTTTTAAAAGCATTAACTATTGGAGCACAGCCATGAGGTTGTGCCGCAGTAATGCGCAAGTTAGAGATGTCCTCTACAAAACCAAATTCATGTAGCTCCTCAAATCCCTTACAGATAGCATTTAACATAGCTCCGCTTCCTACGGGGATTATCAAATGATCCGGAACTTGCCAGTTGAGTTGTTCTGCCACTTCGAAAGCAAGTGTTTTTGAACCTTCGACGTAGTATGGCCGCATATTAATATTTACAATTCCGATACCCTTTGAATCCCCAATTATTGAGGCTACCCTGTTTGCGTCATCATAAGTTCCTTGTACTGCAACAAACTCCGCACCATATGCTAGAGCTTGTGATATCTTAGGGCTCTCAATATCAGAGGGAGCAAAAATATAACAAGGCAAACGAGCCTTTGCAGCGTGAGCTGCAGTTGCAGAAGCTAGATTGCCGGTGGATGCACATCCTACTGCTCTTAATTTAGTTTCTTTTGCCCTAGAAACAGCCACACCTGCTGGTCTATCCTTAAATGAAAATGTTGGATTGACTGAGTCATTTTTGATGAATAAATTCTTCAGTCCGCCAATTTGCTTGCCAAGTTCGTCTGCCTCTTGCAGGGGTGTAAAGCCTGCATGAAGATTGATGATGTTATTCTTATTAGAAATAGGCAAGAGTTCGAAATAACGCCAATACGACTTCTCCTGCCTAGATGAAAAAACTTCCTTATTCAAATCAGAAGGAAAATTGTATATAACATCAAGAGGCCCAAAACACTCTTCACATATGTATCTAAATTGTGGTTCGTACTCTGCAGAACATTCTCTGCACTTTAAAGATTGGATTACTCCCATAGTTAACGATCAACATTCTTGTATCGTGATAAATAAGAGTCTCTAATAGGAAATTAAGTAATACTTAACTTTTAGAAGTCAAAATATGTATACTACTGAATAACAATCTTGAGTGAAAATATCTACTTATATTTATAAACTCATAATTATTACAAAATTTGTAGCTGAAAATCAGAAAATCTCATACTACCAACTTGTTGTGAAAGCAGGATCGTTTCCCCGTGTGACAAGCAGGATTGCTGGAGTCAACCAGATAAATAAGTGCGTCTGAATCACAATCTACAAGTATCTCTCTAACTAGCTGGATATTACCGGACTCCTCGCCTTTCATCCACAATCTATTATTCGAAGTACTCCAGAACCAGGCTTTGCCTGTCTCAATCGTATTTTTGAGAGCTGCTTTATTTGCATAGGCGAGCATCAGAACATCCTTTGTCTTTAGATCTTGAACTATCACGGGAACTAATCCTTTCCGTTTTACAAAATCAAGTTCAATTGGCGACTTAGTCCCATGCATCATTGATGACTATAAGTGATGCTGAGTAGAAAATAATTCTATTGGTTATAGAAAATTTGAGAATCGAATCTAATACGCATAAATAAGGATAATTCGGATATATCAAGTCAAATGGCATGCGTATTTATGGAGAATAATTTGGCATGAAGGGATATTACAAAATTGCGATATCACTTCTAATGATTAGTGGCTTGGTTTTGGTAGGTAGCCAAGGGCTCCTGTATGCGAACCATGGACAGGAGATTGTTATATCTGTGAATAATGCCCATTTTACTTCCCTCTCTGGAAGCGGCAGTCATCAAGTTAAAGTTGTAGCTAATTACTCTGTATCCAACTCTTCGATGGTAGGTCAGAAGATCAATGCTGTTATGAAGGTATATTCACCAAATGGAACATTATTGAAGACCTCATCGTTTCCATCTGGATTTACAGTCAACAAGACAGGTACCCAGCAACTTTTAACCAACTTACTGAATTCAACAGTTCAGAATATAACGGCTGTGACCACTTTTACGAACTTGGGCAAGACGCTGGCAATGTCCAATTCCCTAAAGGTCTCTCTCAATTTAGGACAATTGACAAAGGGCCCATAAATAGTCAATAACGATATGTCATCCTACCGATGTCAAATATCGTAGCTAATGTGATATAATTAGATCAATAATGTAGACGTGAATGCTCAATGTAATTTCTGTCATCATCAGCAAGAATTAATTCTCTATGACACTTTTCGCATACGAAGTACTTGGCATCGGACTTTAGCGCCTCCCGACAAACCCTACAGTAGCGTCTCACATGATCATTTTGGGAGTGGTCTTCTTTAAGAGTTTGTACGAGACTGGAAGAATTAGAATCTACTGTTGACCAACTACGTCTTGTTTCCTGTTTCAATACACGCTTTCACTGATAGTGGAAATGGTTCATCTTGACATGGATTGATTGGTTAGTTCCAGATAGATAAGATAATAATAGCCAGTGAGCCGGTATTCATGAGAAACACTCATGTTTTTGTTCTTATTTAATCACTTTCTCAAAAAAAATACTTACATACATTGCATTTAGAATTGACATTGAACTTCGAAGGAAGCAAAACTATGTGACAATGACGAATAAAGCAAAAACAAATAACAAATTCCTAGGGAACTAAAGTTACAAAGAATCTACAGTAATTTTAAGTCCATCTGCTTACTGAATAAACTAATTGAAAGAAGTAGCAACTAGTTTTAATAGCTAAACAGACCGACGAATAATGTGCAAATATCCAACAAGACAAGGAGTAATAGGTGCTTTAACGAAATTAGCTACAACTTTAGGACAAAGATGTTCGAGAGCAAGAACACATCTTATACTACATACAGCCAGGCAAGCTTAAGCCGATGGAAATGTGACAAATGTAGCAAGATGTTTGCTACCTTTAAGGAACTGAAGAGTCACAAGAATGAGTTTCACTCTTATTAACTGGATAAAAATCTAAATTAATTTTTATTCTCGGTCCCGAAAAATAAGTGAAAAATCGAAAGTAACCATGATTGCATATTCTCGTACGGTTGCGTTATGTTGACAATGGTCCCTCTAAAAGTATCTAAACGCTACAAGCAAAAATCAATTTGCCTTTGTTTGTGTGACAACTATGGTGCTTATAGAGGGATTTGACGTTATCCAAATGGATTTCCTGGCACCTTCGATTCTGGGACGTTACTCGTTGTCGGTACTTTGGTTGATTCCTTATTCTCAATTGAAGAACCTGTCTTTACCTCTCCTGCTGAATTTTCAATTGGATATTTTCCGCTACTATTAATATAACTTTGTTTGCTTGAAGATGCACTAGAACTGTCAGAAATTGATGGTATTATCTTAAATATCTTACCCAATCCTATCGAAACAACGTATAGATATCCATCAGGCCCTACTTTGATGTCCGTAATACCACCAAAGCCCTCTCCAAATATTATTTGGTCAAGCCCCCCCATTCTGGGATTCTTTATCAATTTGCTTGCCAGTGGTCCATTGAGCATAAGATGTGTTCTATCTTGGGTGAGGTCAAAGTGATATATTCTCCCGTTATGAACGTCACCCACAAACATATCGTTCTGATAATTTGAGCCATACTTGTCAGAATTTAGAAATGCAACTGAAGTAGGACCTACGGTATTTTGCCAGACTAATTCAGGTTCACGATATTTACCTTTTCCACCGAAATCTACCAGGGTCGATGGATCAAAGCCATTTTCCAAGGAACTTAAACCCTGTACCTCCTGCCAGCCGCTGTTAAAGCCTGGCTCCACCAGATTAATCTCGTCACTGTCTCCAGGACCATTTTCTGAATCCCATAGCTTACCTGTCACAGGGTCGAATCCTATGCCGAAGCTGTTCCTTATTCCATAAGCATAGTAAAGACGTAAAGGCATTTCATTACCTAATATACCATCCCCGACCGGCTGACCATCTTGTGTTACTCTCAATATACCGCTTCTTCCGTCTGGTTCTCCCCCAGAATTATAGTTTTGTGTTTCGGTTTCAGAATCAGTTTTTTTAAATGATCCGTCTACGTCACCTACCGGGATGTACAGATTGTTGTCGGGACCAATTATGATAGCCCCACCATTATGACGAGGTCCCGGATATGCGGGCAGATCCAGTAACAACTTTGGGTTTACGAGCTTATTGTTGACCAGTTCATATCTGTAGAGCCGATTACCTGCTGGTTGTTTACCTTGTCTATCATCACCGTCCGCTCCATTTATTTCAGTATAATAGAGGAAAACGTAAATGGTTGAAGATTGTTTTGACACAGCAATTCCACACATGCATCTCTCGATGGAATTTGCTACACTCACGTCCAACAATGGCTGACTCGACACCTTCCCACCAACTACTCTTTGCACTGTACCCTTGTCCTTTTCCAGGACGAGAATATCATTTGGTCCTAGGAACGCCATCGTTGTGGGTAAGTCAAGTCCTTCTGCTACAACTTTCACTGACAGGTTAGAGTCAGCAGTGACATGGGGACTCCCGTTCTCGACAAATTCGTGCTGCCTAAATTCCTCTTGAGCACCAGCTGGCAGATTAATTGAAGATATTGTGGAAAGTAAGATCATTATTGCTAGCAAAAAAAATGACCGACTGGCCAGAATACTCATCCCTTACTGTTTCTCAACACTTAATTTATGTGACTGAGACAAATATCCATTACTGATTTGTCTACAGTTTTGGATACACCTGGTTTATAATCTCCCGTAACCGCAAGTGTCTGCGACTGCGGACTGACCTTCTTGATTTTGTGACGCGGCCGATCACAGACTTATTCACTTTGAGTCGATGCGCCAAGCAGACTAATAACTGGATAAGCTGTGAAGGTAAGATGATATGAGATCAGAAATCCAATAATGAAAAAATCAAGATTCTTTTAACTCCTTAACTTTCATTTCTATGAAATCAAATCCCTGTTGCCAGAAGGATTCTTTCGTAATATCCATTCCTATCCTTCTGAGCAATTCTTCTGGCTTCTGTGATCCTCCCGCATGAAGTATTTCAAGATACTTGGGGACAAATGAATCACCTTCTTTTATGTATTCTTGGTAAAGGGATAAGACAAGTAGGTTTCCAAATGAGTATGCATAGCAGTAAAAAGGTGTGTGATAAAAATGAGGAATGTAGAGCCATTCCCATTTAAAGTCAGGAGAAACAGCAACTGAATTTCCAAATTGATGTGTAATATTGTTCAGATATCTTTCGGCTACAGTATCTATTGTAGCATTCTCTTTGACTATAGCATCATGGGCTTCGATTTCAAATAGTGTGAAGTAACTCTGTCTCATTACTGTGGCATACATATCATCTATCTGCTCAGCTAGGAGAATGCGCCTTTCTTTGCCTGATAACCTCTTTAGCAAAGTATCTGTCAGCAGCATCTCTGCAAAAACTGACGCTGTCTCTGCTAAAGGAAGGGGTGCGTGGGACACGAGAATAGGCTTGTCAGCAGCAGCCATGCTATGTATTGCATGTCCGAATTCATGAGCCATGGTTGAAACGTCTCTCGTTTTTCCGTCAAAATTAAGCAGCACATAAGGTGTTCTCTTTGGAGAGACGGAATAACAGAAAGCCCCACTAAGTTTTCCTTTTCTAATTTCGGAATCAACATGATCGTCGGAGAACAGTCTCTGAGCAAATTCAAAAAATTTCCGGTCAAAGGACCTAAACGTTTCGAGTACTAGCTCTGCTGCCTTGCCGAATCGGTATTTTTGCACATTCGAAGATTTTGACGAAATCGGAGCGTAAAGATCATATCTTCTGAGTTGCTTTATGCCAAGAATATCTGCCTTCTCAATAAAATATTCTTGAAATATAGAAGAATTCCGTTTGCATACGGAGAGGAGCGAATCCACCGTACCATCATTTAAATTGTTAGAGAGGTTTCTTACGGATATTGGAGATTTGAATCCCCTCAAAGATACATTTTCGTCATACCATTCTAATACTAGGTTATGATAGATCTCTCCTAGAGTTCCACTGTTCTTTTCATAAGTCTTCCACAGAGCCTTGTAAGCGTTTTCTCTTTCCTTCCCGAGGTGACTTCGTACCATGGAAAGAAGCTTTTCCTTGTTGGTGATAGTTTTCTTGAAAGTGTTCTTGCCTTTTTTCATCGAAATTGTGAAGTCAAAACCATTTGTCATCCTGTCGTAAATCTTCACTAATGCGCCTGTCCCACTCACTTCAAGCGTGTTAATTATCTTCTCTTCAGGTTCAGTCAGGGAATACTTGGCTGCCAATCTCTTGTGGCGAAGGTATTCTTTGTAGTCACGGGGCGCGCCATCAATTAATCTTAATGCATTAGTATTGTCGAGATCCTTCTTAAACCACAAGTCGAAAAAAATCAGCCTATTTCCAATCTCTGAGCAGAATTTTTCGATCCTTGTCATAAAAGCAGCTGCGTCATTCGATGACGTATCAGCATAATACTGTAAATGAGCGAAGGCAGCAAGGATACTGAGTTCTTCAGATATTTCTTCAATTATATGGATCATTTCAACGAAAACATCAACAGAAATCTCTGGTTTCAGAAAGGGACGCATTCCTTCGAACCGACTCACTTTTGATTCTATGTTAGAAAGGAGCCCTCCTACTTCCTTGGCAGTGGAACTTGGGACTAGGTCCGCCAAATTCCATTTTCCTAATTTCATTGCATCGTAAGTTAACATAGTCATTTCGTTTGACAAATGTTTGATTTATCTCGTCTATTATTTATTTTGCATCCTACGTCTTGCTTATCCCTTCTTTCTGTTTAACCTCCTTGAAAAAATGATAGTAGCATGTTGTCCATCAGTGTATGGATGAGTTCGAAAAGATCTTACAGATGAACTAAGGAAGAATGACAGTTAGTTATACTCGACATCGGGCATAAGGTAATCGAGTGGAAGATAAGAACAGAAACATTGTAGAAGAGGATTACTGACGATATTCGGCCAGAGCCGATATCCGCCGACTTTTGATATTAAGAAGGATTCAGCTATGGTTATATATGACTAGTTCGTAATTTATAATCCCTTAATCGGGTTTCAGCATGGAACGCAAGGGAATGGGCAAACAATATGCCTGCTCTGAATAGGACTTTCCTGTGGACAGGTTTGCAGATGCCTTCCTATTCTATGTTGACTTTTGGACTTGTTTAATCTGGTATGCGATTGGCGATAGGATAGTATTTTTAATACCTTTAATAGAAATGTAGAGTGAATAAAGTCCATAGTTTTACTGGCAAAAAAATAGAGCCCCCTATTATTTCTCCTCGTATGACAGTTTCGGATATGATCAAATTTTTTAGTGCGACAGGTTACAATGCACGCCGGCTGGCTGAAGCCGCACAAATCACCAAACAAATGATCAAGAACGATGCTACAATCTGTCTAACCCTTGCTGGTGCAATGACCCCAATCGGTTTGGGAAGGACTATCTCCACTATGATTGAATATGGTTTTATAGATTGGATCGTTACCACTGGTGCTAATGTTTACCATGATCTTCATTTTGCCTATGATCTTCCCGTTAGACAAGGTCATTTCCAAGTAGACGATGACGTATTGTATTCCAAACAGATAGTACGAATCTACGATATTTACATAAAGGAAGTAGGAACGCTTCAAGCACAGGATATTATAGTGCAAAGAGACCTTAGAAATCAACAGAGGGAATTGCCGATTTCTCCTTCAACATCAGACATCTCTTATGCACTTGGGAAAGCTGCATTAGAAAATTCTGCTCATCCAGAAAAGTCATTCATGGTAGCTGCTTACAAGCATAATGTACCTGTTTACATGCCAGCAATTGGCGATTCTTCCATTGGGCTAAACATGTTGCCGTTGCTCCTAGAACGCAGTGAGGATAGACTCCCCAATGTGATACTTGACGTTGCTGAATCAGCAGCGATACTCTGGAAAAGTAACATATCTGGTGGAATTGAATTAGGAGGCGGAGTGCCAAAAAATTTCTTTCAACAGACGGGTCCCGCACTTTATCAAATTCTAAAAATGAAAGAAGGTGGACAGGATTACATAATACAGATTACTGATGCAAGATCTGATACGGGGGGTTTATCTGGCGCCACGCTACAAGAAGGTAAAAGCTGGGGAAAGATCAGAACATCTCATGAGGGAAATGTTATTGTTTATGGCGATTCTTCTGTATGTTTTCCGATACTGTGTTCTTATGCATTGTCAGAGTGCAAAAAACGTACTCGCAAACAAATTTACAAATCCAAGAATCGTTGGCTTGAAGAAATGAGAAATGTTTACCTTAAGAAGAGGTAATTTCGAAAATTTTTCGACCAATAAATCATCCGCAAACGAATCGTCGCCATCAGGTGAAAAAGTGAGTTTATTGGACATCTAATTCTGAATAGACTTCGCCGCTCTAAGTGCTTCTTTTCCATAATCATTGGTAAGCTTTCTTTCTTCGTAACTACCACATTCGATACATTTAACGGCGCTATTTACCCGTACGGTATCTCCACCACACAGGTTGCATAGAGTGTATAACACGCCATATTCTTTATCTTCTATCGTAATGTGAATCGTCGAATTTAGCAGACTTATAACTCTGCCACGGATTATGTCTCCTACTCGAAAAGTAATTTTCCCTCTTCTTTCTCCCCTGTCTCGATTCCATCCTCTACCATTCAACCTAGTCGATGCAATTGCAGAAAATCCGGCAGAGAACACCTTGCCGTTAAGGTAAAGTAGCTTCACAGAGATCATTGGTCCAAAGAGCATTTCAATATATCCAACCACTACGTCCCCGATTTTGGGCATAATAAGTGATTTCTTCTGATCTATTCTCACAATTCGGCGCTTCAAATCATATTGCTTATTCCCCATCACACTAGACCTTATCGCGCCGCCGGAGACGAACGTGTTCTTTCCGGCTTCAAATTCTTCAATCTCAGCCACTTGTTCTCCTGGGAATACTGTGGAAGTCTTTGTTTCTTTATTCATAATGGGTATTGTCTAGACATAAAGTTATAATTGTTACATAATGGGTATAGTTGCCCTTGTAATTCCAAGTTCAACTAGATCCTGAACCTTTGATATGTTGTCAGAGTAAAACCTTAGGATCGATTGCAGGCATTAACCTCGGCTAAAACCGAACGCAAACCCTGCTGCCAACCCCCCAGTCAGGGGGATACCGGAATTGGACATAGCTGTAAGTATTTGCTCCCCCAATGCAGGAGCAACTGCGGGAAATTGTGATGTTGCATTGAAACCTGTCAGTGTCCCCCTAGCGGCGCTATCTAACTTATCCCAATTTACCGCAACAATGCCTTGAAATTGCAAATATGACAAAGTCGCAATAGAGAGTCCGGCTAAAACAAGAATAATCTTGAAAATTTTTTTTACAGCATATCCGACAAGGAAACCCAATCCACCTCCAATCCCGACCGATGTTGCTAGGTTCCCTAGGTCAAAATTCATGTTATGAAGTTAGTTTAACATACTCGTTTATATGGACTGCAGATATTTTTCAGAACATCTTTAAACTGGAAAACTTTCCAATAATTCTTCTTGGACATTCTATTAGTTATTTGATTTTACAGACTAAGTTTGTCAGGACATCAACGGTCACCTACTTACACTAATTTTTGACAATATCTCTTGAAAAGCAGAATAATTCTTTTCCATGAGAGGAGTCAAGAAAAAAGTGGCTCCATACTCATCTCTATTATCTGTAATCACCAGCCCATTCTTTGAAAGAATTTCAAGGTGATGGACCACAGTCTTGTAGTCTAACCTTAACTCAGAGGCGATTTGATTTGTGTTTGACGGGCGAAAATTAAGCATTTCCAAAATACGAGCTCTAGTGACTCCTCCTTTGGTCGTCCCGATCAAGTACCAAAGAAGTCTCTTAAACCGGGGATCAAAGTACACTTTTCCCTCCATTCCCCCTCGATGACATGGTTTTTTTTATAACTATGACGAAAACTGCTGAACTTTCTGAACGCACAATGAATTACGCTTAGCCGTTAATATAAAGTTGCTCACGGAAGTTTCCAGTTTTTGGTTCAGCATGTCACATTACAAATTGATGCACATTCAAGATTTTAACACTAAAACAAACAAACAATCTATTAAGAACCATTTTGCAATTCTATGGGTGAAATTCGATGATTGGTTTCCGTATTACCAGGAAATAAGAAATGAGTTTGGATATAGTACAGAGAAAGATCAGAATGCTGCTTATTTGTTGAGCAGAATGATAGTGAGGAGATCAATTGATATAAAAAAATTAGAGAAGAAGATTCGCGGCAGAGATGTCCTGGCAATTGGTGCTGGTCCAAGCCTCGAGGAAAATATCGATTTCATAAGACGAAGTAAGAAACACGTTAAAGTTGTAGCGGACGGTGCCGTAGAGGCGCTAATAAAAAACAAGATTAAACCTGACGTTGTTGTATCTGACCTTGATGGAAATCCCACCTTTTTAAAGAAGGCCGGAAAATTGGGAGCAATAATGGTGATCCACGCTCATGGAGATAATGAAGATGCGCTCACTAACCTTGTTCCAAAGTTGAGAAATATAATAGGATCTACTCAGGTTATGCCTGTAGAGAAGGTGTATAATTTTGGTGGATTTACTGATGGAGATAGATGTGTCTTTATGGCTGAGGAAATGGGCGCGAAAAGTATAGTCCTAGTAGGGATGGATTTCACAGATCAGACAACAAAATACTCTAAGGGTAAGACAAATAATGAAAAGATCAAGGGACGAAAGCTAAAACAAGCCAAGAGATTGCTTGAAATACTATCCAAAAGATCTAAATCTATGTTGTTTATTAATTCAAGAACAAGGATTAAGGGTTTTGCCAAACTAGGTTCTATGAAACCGTGAGAGATAAGTAGGATCTAGAGCTTGTCATGTTTAGAGCATACAAGTTTCGTTTGATATGCAAGATAGAAGAGAAATAAGAGATAATGGGATTCCGAGATTATGATTCGTAGATGGAAAGTTTGTGATGGTAGTAAAAAGCAAAAGGAAATCGTCTACCGATTAAATGGATAGTATTATTCCCCTTAGAAATACTGTGTATGGGAACATCCGTATAGCCCCAGAGTTGATTGTTGCGCATTAATCAGTTTGACTCGCCTCATATGATCAATGGACAGTAAGGTATAGTGTTCCTTCTGCTAAAAAACCGCATGACGGAAGGTTATAACAGAAAATTGTTTGTTGTCCATTCACAAGACCCGGTGTTTGAATGTGGGGATACACACGCCTATAGAATACGTTTCGAGTCCGAAATCAACCTTTGTTATACGCGATCGTTAGTAGTTCTCATTTTATCGTGAAAAACCATTATAATACCTTCTCGTTAAAAATTGGCCGCACATGTCTAGCTTCTCTGAACATGATATTCGTCGCGCAGCAGAGATACGGGAATTGCTGATCAAGGAAATCTCTGAGAAGGAAGAGGAGCTTGAAAAACTTCGTAATATGTTATTGCTTGTAGATGCCATCTTGAAAGGTGGCAGTTTCAAACCTGCCTCTACCATTTCACAGGGGGATCGTAGTGCAAAGTTCGAAGTGGGATCTTCAGTCGGATCGGAAGGGACACATATAGATGAAAATCAAGAAAGTATAATTACAGAAAAGCCTGTCCCCGTAGCAAGATCGACAATCAGAAACGATTCATATTATGTTGAAGAGATTGAAAGTAAAGAACTACGACGGGTTAGAGATAACCTTCTGCTAGCAAATTCCGACATTACTTCAGCGAATATAAAGATCACTCCTGTTGAGAATTTGTCCCTCAATATCAACGTCTCTCCTTTTAGAACATTTTTCTTGAACAGGATTTTAGATGGAATGAAGTCGAAGGACAACGAAAAAATTGAGCGCGGTGAAATCGAGGAATCTTACCGTCTTGATTATCAATTAGATACAGATACTGAGGGAACTATAAGATCTATTACCATATCTAACTACCGAGAAAGAGAGCGACTGCAGGAGATTCTTAGCACAGTTACATGGGTCATGTCCAAGATGGTGGAGAAAGGAAGTCACCAAACAAATGGATAAGATTATAGTATTGGATTTTGGATCGCAGTACAGCCACCTGATATGTAGACGTATAAGGGAAGATAATGTGTTTTGTGAACTATTGCCCTATGACTCTCCTGCAAGTGTAATTATGAAACTTGACCCTAAAGGTATTATTCTTTCTGGAGGTCCTTCAAGTGTTTATTCTCCAAATTCACCCAAACCTGATAATGAAATATTCCACTCAGGAATCCCAATCTTGGGCATTTGCTATGGACATCAACTATTAGTTAACGAGTTTAAAGGAAAAGTGAAACGAACCTCCCAAAAAGAGTATGGATATGCTGATCTGGTCATTGATGATTCTTCTGATCTTTTCAGGGGAGTTGGCAAGAAGATAAAATGTTGGATGAGTCATGCCGATGCAGCTTCTTATATACCATCAGGATTTGAAGTCTTGGGTCACACAAAATCGTCGGCTTCGGCTGCCATTGCAAATAAACGAAAAAAATTTTATGGAATTCAATTCCATCCTGAAGTTGCACACACAGAAAATGGTAACAAGATTTTAAAGAATTTTTCACGCTACATTAGCAAGGCAAGACCCGAATGGACAATGGAAAATTTTGTTAAGTCTTCTATCGGAGGGATAAGGAGTCTTGTTAAGGACGAAAAAGTATTGTGTGCAGCTAGCGGGGGCATAGATTCGACGACACTTGCTGTTCTACTCCATAGAGCTGTGGGAGAGAATCTAACATGTATCTTCGTTGACAACGGATTGTTAAGGAAGGATGAAGCCAAACTAGTGCCGGAGATATTAAGGGATAAATTGGGATTGAATTTAATCTGTGTTGATTCACAAGAACAATTTCTGAGAAGGTTGAGAGGTGTTAAAGATCCTGAAATGAAGAGGAAAATTGTGGGTGAAGAATTTGCAAAAGTATTCATGAAAGTTACTAAAAGACAAGGACCTTTTCAGTGGCTTGCCCAAGGTACTTTGTATCCCGATATCATTGAGAGTGGAGTTTCTAAAGGACCTGCAGCTGTCATAAAAACTCATCACAATGTAGGTGGCCTCCCAAAATGGCTAAATATGAAAGTGTTGGAGCCATTCAAAAATCTCTACAAAGACGAGGTACGAAAGATCGCCGGTCTCCTCAATATCCCAAATCAATTTTTGATGAGACATCCGTTTCCTGGCCCCGGTTTGGCTGTACGAATTATAGGAGAGGTGACCGAGGAGAAGATTAGAATCGCGAGGCATGCAAGCAGTATAGTGGAAGAAGAGCTAAGAAACAAAGGATGGCATGACAAAGTGTGGCAAGCTTACGCCGCAGTTGGCGACGATCATGCAGTAGGCGTATTAGGCGACGAGCGGGTATACGGATATTTGGTGACAGTAAGAGTCGTAGAATCTTTGGATGCTATGACTGCAGACTGGAGTAGATTGCCATACGAATTGTTGCAATCTATTAGTAATAGAATTACTAATGAGGTTGAAGGTGTGACATGGGTCACTTATGCTATATCAAGCAAACCTCCATCAACTATAGAACCACAGTAGTTGCTCCATACGGTCATTCTTGATATCCATCGGACGTACGTTCATCGATACGTGTAGCTGTTCTTTAGAAATTGTACAAGTTCGTCCATAGTGGGTGACTCGAAGGATTCATTCTGGATGTACAGGGCTGAACACGCATTCGAAAATAACAGTCGCTCATTGGGATCGAGTCCTGCAAGATGGCCTACTACATCGGCGGCATCCCAGCAATCTCCTGAACCAGTCATTGTATGAACAGGAACATTGAAGGCGGCCTCAAACAACACCTCTTTACCATTGGACCAAGCAGCTCCTATTCTAGTGTGTAAATCAACTTCTATGCCAAAGTTGTCAGAGATAATTCTGGCTGCTTTTTTTATCAAGTCGGTGTTTGTTGGTTCTGAAGATAATATCGATCCAAATCCCAGCGCACGTGTGAGGGAGTCACATTCATTTTCATTAATGCTTAAGACATCTGTAACTTCTGATATCACGTTTAACGCGTCTTTGAATTCATCCCTTCTAACATCAATGTCTGCAGGATCAATAAAGTGAAGGGCATTTGGCGAATTCCTGAAGACATGATTAGCCAGCTCTGTTCCCCTTAAATTACTTGCCCAATTTGTCAATATCACACATTTCGCTGAAAAAATTTTCTTCAGATCTTCTTCACGGTTTATCTTATCTGGTCCAAATGTCTCAATGTCTCCAATATCGCTCATCATTATATTCGAGATCGAATTTTCATCTTTGAATTCTAATGATGTCGTTACACCATGTTTACCATTGACTATTCGGAGGTCAGCGTTTTTTTCAAATTTTGAAAAGATTTTTTGGAGCACCGATGAACCAATCTCATTTGCGATCGTGAACAGTGTAACAGGCAGACCAAATTTTGCCAAGCAGTATGCCACATTAGCTGCGTTTCCGCCTTTGATGTCAAATGTTCGAATGCCGCGTATACTGCCGCCCCCAAGTCTTGTCTTGTGATTTATCACATCCAAGAATTGACTCTTTGAATCAAATTTAACAATCCTGTCCATGAAAAAATCGGGTAGGACCACAACAGAATCTTGTAGTCCATATTGCATTAATAGCTCAAGCACATACGAAGTATGCACTTTGAGTTATATGGATTTTCTTAAACGGTCGTATTTCCCAAGATGTTGTTTTGATATTAATTAATCAACTGTATGATTAGCAACTTGCCGTCATCTATTGGGATAACTATTACCGGTAGATAAGTACCTGGAGGTGATTACCACTGTAACTGCCCAATCCAAGATTTCATTTTCGAAATATAGCTCAGAGTGGATCAAGATGAGATAGATTCCTAAAACAAATTTGTTATTGGTAGATATCTAATTAAATCCAAGAAAAATGAATGGTAGAAATTTTTTGGATTTACTCCATGTCCATTCCGCCCATTCCGCCCATTCCGCCCATTCCGCCCATTCCGCCCATTCCGCCCATTCCGCCCATTCCTCCTCCTGGGGGACCAGCTGGCATCTTGGACTTGCTTGAGGCAATTACATCATCTATTCTTAGAAGCATAGTTGCGGCTTCAGTAGCAGATTTAATGATTTGCTCCTTCACGGCAAGAGGTTCTAAAACATCCTGTTTGTACA
Organism: Nitrososphaeraceae archaeon; assembly: GCA_022545895.1. GTDB lineage: Archaea > Thermoproteota > Nitrososphaeria > Nitrososphaerales > Nitrososphaeraceae > TA-21. The sequence goes on from JAKEIK010000108.1 coordinate 20,583, forward strand.
TATCAGCAACCACGGTATTTCTAACGTCAACTCCAGTCCATTTCGATCCCTTACTTTGTTTGGATCTCAATGATGTCATAGTGTCTATTGGGTCCATACCAGCATTGACAGCTAGAGCTAATGGAATTGTGTCTAACGCATCCGCAAATTTATGAACTGCTAGCTGAGATCTTCCCTCTAGATTACTGGACCAGTGACGAAGTTCGTTTGCAATATATGCTTCCGGTGCACCACCACCTGCGACAATGGCTGGTTTTTCGAGAACATCTTTTATGACCATTAAAGCATCATGGAGTGAGCGATCAGCTTCGTCAACAACCCTTTGTGACCCACCTCTAACGAGTATTGTAACGGCTTTAGGATTTTTGCATCCTTCTATAAAAACCCATTTGTCAGTTTCGACTTTACGTTCTTCTACAAGATTTGCCGATCCTAAGTCCTTAGAAGTTAAATCATCCAGGTTATTTACTAGTCGCGCACCTGTTGCCTTAGCTAACTTTGACATATCACTCTCTTTTACACGCCTAACTGCCAATATACCCTCTTTTGCCAAGTAGTGCTGAGCTAAATCATCAATACCCTTTTGGCAAAGAAGCACATTTGCTCCCACATTCTTTATTTTCTCCACCATAGATTTCAGCATCCTATTTTCTTCCTCCAAGAACATCTGCATTTGCTTTGGATCATTAATTCTAATTTCTGCACTCATCTCCGTCTTTTCTATTTCGAGCGCTGAATTTATCAGGGCAATTTTCGCGCCTTCTATCTTCTTTGGCATTCCGGAGTGTACTACTTCTTTATCAAGTACAATTCCTTTGATAAGTTTAGTGTCATGAATTGATGCTCCCGCTTTCTTTTCGACCTTTATATTATCTAAATCAACTTTCAGTGTTTTTCCATCAGAGCTACTTTCACTGATTTGTTTTGAAGCGTCTACCACTATCTGTGCTAACATTGGGCTATCATCAGAGACCAGCTTTGAGTACATACTTGTCTGTGCAATTTTCCTAAGTAGGTCTTTGTCATTAGTGTCCACTTTGACTGCGATCCTTTGAAGTAGTGAAAGCGCATGTTCTGCTGCAGCGGTATAACCATCTACAATAACAGAAGGATGTACATCTTTGTTAACTAGTTCTTCCGCCTTTTCCAACAATGCCCCTGCAAGTATTACTGAAGATGTGGTTCCGTCCCCAACTTCGTTGTCCACAGACTTTGCTACCTCAACCATCATTTTGGCGGCAGGATGTTGAACGTCCATTTCCTTCAAAATAGTAGCACCATCATTGGTTATGGTTACGTCCCCAAGCGTGTCAACGAGCATCTTGTCCATTCCTCTTGGGCCTAGACAAGACTTTACCATGTCTGCAATGAGTTTCGCAGCCATAAAGTTATTCCTTTGTGCTTCTCTACCTTTACTTTCTTTTGTCCCTTCCCTTAATATTATAACTGGCATTCCACCAGCAGTTGCTTGAATTGATTCCATTCTCACATATCACCTAGAAGAATGCTACACTTTTTTCTCTTGCCTCTTTTATAGTTTTACAAAAACTTTGGGTTCTACTAAACTGAAGTAACCTTCACGATATTGAGTTGACAATGAAATATAATTCGACTGATTGTAAAATTGTCTTCGTCGGGAGGATCTGATTTTTATCAGCGATAAAACGAGTCCTTCAATTGATGACGAAAAGCATTCTAGGAGCGACATTGAACGTTTCATTTGCTTCCCGGCATATCTCCGCTCTTTTCTCGTAATTCTTTACAATAAAGAAGATTTGACAGCTATTGGCAAGAGCTGCTAATTTCTTATCCGGAGATGAATCGTTTTCCTACTCTATCTTCAGATGATCTTCAAAACAGATTGATTAGTTTGCTTGGAACTCAATCGGGGTGCCTCTATTATCCAGAAGAACATGAACTCTCGTTAAAATGGAACAGGCAATAGTGATGAGAATCGCCCTTGATAGAAACTCTCTCACGGCTTCAACTAGAGAGTATTTAACTTTGTATGTCATCCTCTATCTGTATTTTTTTTAGCTTTTCATCAAATTTTGCCCTGAATCTGGGTATATTTATAACAAACCGTTCATGGACACCTTCTCCTATTTTATCTATTTTATCAAAGGCCTCCACGTCAAATGTAATTCTTTGATCATTGACGCCAGTTATTTTTGCCTTAAGTAGAACTTCCGTGCCTACCGGCGTAGCTGCAAGATGTTTAATATTTACGAGAGTACCCACGGAATCTGATTCAGGATTTTGTAGGAACTGCTCTTTCAATAATAGCCTGCATGTTTCTTCCATCTCTGCGATCATAGAAGGAGTTGAAAATACATTTTCCCCTTCCCAAAGGAAGCTGGTACTTTGAGTCGATCTCACTTTAATACGTCTCTCTTTGGTTGCCCCAGTAGCAAAAGTAATATCCATCAAATTGTATACAGCCATAATTTACTTTTAGAGTTTTCTTTAAATAAAATTGCTTTAGACTTACTAATACAAAAAGAAAAGAAGGGTTGCTGCCGGATTACCTCTGGCGTCTTGCACCTGAGATAATCGCGTATACTAGTCCTACTGTTAACCCGAAGGCTAATGGTATCCAAACTCCGAAGCTCTCTACACTCACATATATCTGCTGAATCAGGCTATCGAACATTATTAGTCATGGTATAAAGTAATCAGTATATTAGATTTTCTCAAGATAATCTCAAAAAATGCATTATCGCCCATTTTGGAAGGTCGGGTGGCAGTCCCCTATCATGTTCATTCACCTTTAATATGCTGGCCAATTCCCTTAGTTTGTTACGAATCAGTACGATGTCCTTAAATTACCGGCATTCAAGATCTTTCAGATATGAAAATGCAGAAGGAATTTCGCAAGTTCTGCCCAAAATGTAAGACCCACACTTCGCAGTCCGTTGCTCTATATAAAAAGGGCAAGGATAGAAAAACTGCCTTGGGTGCACGTCGTCATGCTGAAGACAAAAAGGGATACGGAGGCCAGAAATTCCCAGAACTCAAACGAACTGCAAAGACGACAAAAAAGATTACTCTAAAATATACGTGCAAGACTTGCCAGAGAAAGACCATGAAAGAAGGAATGAGGATGCGAAAGTTAGAAATTCAACCATAATAGTAGTGGTAATTATGAAAAGAGAGAATATACTGATTCCAAAACCTAAAAGCAAGTTTTTGTCTGTGCAGTGCCCTGAATGTCAGGAAAAAATGATAATTTTCTCCCACACTACAATCGATATCCCATGTAAATCTTGTGGAAAACTAATAGCTGTAAAGAGGGGAGGGAAGGCACGAATCTTGGGAAAGTTGTTAGCCGCTTTAGACTAATTAAGATAGGCGTTTACTGCCTTAAGATCTTCCATAGTGTTTATGTTAAAAGCTATATCTTCCCTATTCATCACAATATATGATTCATTGGCTTCTACCCCAGTGAGAATTCTGGACGTGTCGATCATAGTGATTCCAGTATAACAATATTCAACTTTCTCAACAGAAATTACAATGCTTGGTATTAATCCCAAACTTTCGATGAAACTTTTCTCCATGATGATAGATACGAAACTTGCATCAGGATTCCAGCTTTTCAGAATCTCATTTATTGTTTCTGCTTTCAGTATTGGAAGATCAGAAGGAACAACAATTATTTCTGAGGGCTTTAACCTTTCAATAACTTGTCCAAGATCTGTACTATAATCAAATCCAGAAGTCTCTATTAAATGAAGTCCATTCACGCAATGGTTGAGGTTACGCAAATATTTTGATGTGGCAGTTGTATGGCGGCTAGTTATGCCTACTACCGAACTAAATTTCTTTGAAGATACCAATGCATCAAGGACATGTCCTACCATAGGTTTTCCTCTAAAAAGGAGCATAGGTTTTTCAAACGTTAATCCTTGATTCATCCTAGACCCTTTTCCGCCACACATTATAGCGGCCATCATGGGGCGATTCATACCACCAATAGAGACAGCACCAACAGCGATGATAGACGGGTAATTTCATTGGAGGCTCCAAGTACATCACCGGTCAGTCCCCCGAAATTTTTAGTTGAAAGGTGGCAGATTACACCGGCGATTAACAGTCCCGTTCCCAAAGAGATCAATCCAATGTAACCTCTCAAGGTCAAAACTATTATGAGTGTAGATATGGTCGCAAATGCAATTTTCTTTTTGTCTTTCATCTCCCTGGTAAAGGGTGAACTAAATCCTTCCCAGGCTGATCTGCCGCTGCCGGCCTCTATGACCATTATGTATTTGGCTATTACCTCTGCAACTACTATACTGATCAAAAGTTTGAAAGCAGAATTATAAGTAGAAATGGCTATTATCAATCCTATGATGCAGACAACTAAAGATATTGCACCTGCAGTACCTACCGCAGGATCGGACATGGCCCGTCGTTTTGCATCCTTGCTTCCCTTCACCATCAAACCATCTGCAAAATCTGCAAGTGCATCAGCATGTTGCATTCCTGTAATTAGCAGTATGGCGATTGTTACGAAAAAGCCGACTAAATAATTTTCCAGATATATCGAAAGACCATAAGCAAAAATACCTACGATTATGCCTATTATAGCACCTACAATAGGAAACAGGTACATATTACGAGCTGTTACGCTGATATCTGTATTACCCGACCTTGGTACAGGAATGATCGTCAAAAAAGATAAAGCTGAAAGAATTCCATCAGAACCCAAAGAAAAAGTTCCACCATCCAATTGTTGATAACGATATTATCAGAGGAAATGATACCAGTAAGCAAAAAACAATAGTTGTTATTTTCATTATTTTAATAGCCGTCCTGCATTTTTCGATAGACAGGGGTTCCAATTCGCTACCCAAGGTGTATTCATCAATTTTCTCCAATTTTATCCTCAGAGCACCTGCCATCGTAGACATCGGATACCCGGCATTAGCACTGTATGTGTTATGATGATCAGTGCCCAAGACTTGAATGGAGTTTTTCCAATCTGCTCCAACTATCCTTGCCGATAGGATCATTAACATTGCACACAGTCTTGCTGGAACATAATTTAATATTGTGTCTACTTTTGCACTCATCCAACCTATATTGAGATGATATTTATCTTTATAGCCAATCATTGAATCAAGTGTATTAACAACACGGTATCCGACGGCGCCGGAAGGACCAAAAAAGGAGTAATAAAATAGCGGTGCAACAATCCCGTCTACAACGCTTTCGCCAATTGATTCTATAGTGCCGGATAAAATATGTTGGGTATCCAGTGTACTAGTGTTTCTGCTAACTATGTACGAAAGATTCCTTCGCGCTCCTTCAAGATCATTTTTTTCCAGAGCTCGGATTATAACATTGACATGCTTTTCCATTGTCAATATCGCAATACTTGACTTGAGAACTATAACTGCATAAATTGCGAACCCAATGAAACTAAAAATTGAATAAATGTATAGAGAAAATAGCTGGCTCAAAATACAAGCTCCCCATGCTAAAAATAATGTGAGTACCACTCCATTGAGCTTCTCAATCTTCGAATTTTCGGACTTAAGTTTTAATTTGTGAATGATCGCATCAATAAACTTACCAAGCCATGATACGGGATGAAAGTTGTTTGGTGGATCACCGAAGCTGAAACTAAGTGCGACCCCCGTGGATATAGAAAAAAGTATATAGATTACATCCATTTCTGTTCTAGTCCAACTACCCTTGAGACTATGCTCTTAATGTCTATAATCTCTTTCACTTTCGAAGCCAGAATGTTTACTTGTTCATCAAGTGATTCAGGAGATACTTCGGGAGATTGTACCTTAGTTTCATCCAATGAGTCTTCATTAGGTAACGTAAATTCTATTCGTGGCAATATTCCCAGTACTTCTTTTTTTGTCATCCTTTCGATTGTTGTGATGGCACCATCTAAAATTAATTTATCTCCTCTGAACTTGTTTATTACTATTCCCTTTACTAATTCGCAGTGCTGAGGTTTTAGTAACCCTAATGTTCCTACAATGCTTGCAAAACAACCGCCGCGTTCTATGTCTGCAATCAAAATTACCGGGGCGGAAATTTTTTCTGCTAGTAACATATTTGCTATATCGTATTCAGCAATATTGATTTCTGCTGGAGATCCTGCTCCCTCTATCAAGATGACATCATTTTCTTGCCGCAGTTCCTCCAAATTCTTCAGCACAGACGAAAGTCCTTCCTTGAGAACAAAGTCTTTATAATATTCATCGGCCCTCATTCTTGCATGGTATATGCCGTTTATGAAGACATTACTCCAATAGTCTCCCAATGGTTCCAATAATATGGGATTCATTCGTGAATCTGGTGCCTTCCTCGATGCAAATGCTTGAACTGCTTGTATTCTGGCTAGTTTTTTGTTAGTGTTAGAAATTGTATAAAAATTAGATGTCATATTCTGAGCCTTAAATGGAGATACTGAGTATCCCATGTCAGAGAATATTCTGCATAACGCAATCACGAGGGTGCTCTTCCCTGCTCCCGAGGATGTTCCTTGAATCATAAGTACTTTTGCAGTCAATGATCTATTGACTCCAAAGATCTAAGGAGTGCAACATTTTCATGGTGATTTCTGATTGCTACACGAATGAAATTTTTGCGAAGTCCCCTAAACGTACTGCAATCTCTCACAAGTATCCCCTTCCACCTTAGCAGATAATCTCTCAGTTTTAACGAATTACCTCGATGCAAATCTATCAAATAAAAGTTCACATCGGAACGGATTGTAGAAAATGACTTTAACCTTCTCTGAATTTCTTGGAACATAAATTTGCGTTCCTTTCTTATGAAATTCTTTGCCCGGCGAAGGTGTTGTGTATCATTTAATGCAATAATTCCTGCCACTTGTGCTAGCCCGTTCACATTCCAGGCAATTCTGTGCATAGACAATTGACGCGCGGTTCTAGGATGTGAAATGCTATATCCAAGTCTTAGGCCCGCAAGGCCATGGGATTTTGTCAATGATCTTAAAATCACCATATTTGGAAATTCACTAACTTTGTCGATTAAGGACAAATGTGCCTTAGGATCATCAGTTAATTCCATAAAGCTTTCATCAACAAGAATTTTGGTTGAATCGTTACTCCTTTCCAATATTTTATAAATAGATCTATTAGAGAGAATGCCTGTGGGATTGTTGGGATTGCATAAAAAAATTGCATCTATGTTTTTTGCACTGTCTAGTATAGCATCAGGATCGATTTCCCAGTCTGAAAGAGGCACAAACTTTGCTTTGGCTCCTACCCTTCTCGAGGCGAGTTCATATTCGCAAAAAGTGGGCGAGGGTATTATCACCGCCTTCTTGACGAAAGACCTTGCGAAATTATGAATTATTTCAGTAGCCCCGTTTCCTACGTTAATTTGGTCAATAGATATCCTTCCGTCTAGATAACGAATCAAATTCTCTTTAAAGTCTGCGCATTCGGGGTCTGGATAATTACAGGAAAGTGTCCCTAAGCATTTCTTGAGTTTAGTTACTGCGCTTCTTGACACTCCCAGTGGATTAACGCTGGAACTAAAGTCAATTTTAACAATATGTGGTCCTGCTGAGTGGATCCCACCATGAGGGCAAGAGCCTGTAGTCACTTGCTCAAGATTGGTATTTAGTAATATATATTTAGAATCATTCAATCCTAACAAATTCTTTAGCGACAAGTCATATTCCTGTAAACGATTATTAGTTCCATTCAAAATAACGCCACACTATATGCTAAAAGTTGCCCTCGTAGGTGCTACTGGAGCAGTCGGTCAAGAATTTGTCATTGCTCTGAATAGACATCCTTGGTTTGAATTGGATCTAATCGTATCTTCAGAAAGAACTGCAGGTAAGAAATACATTGACGCATTACGTGACCCAAATACAGCCATACTTAGGTGGCATAACAAGGAAGAAGTCCCTGAATTTGCTAAGGATATGGTTCTAAGCAACATTAACGAGCTAGATCCTGGAAAATATGATCTCATATTTGCAGCTTTAGAATCCGAGGATGCAAAGCAAATCGAGCCGAGGTTAGCTGCACATGTCCCTGTGATAAGTACTGCCGCGGCGTTCAGATATGAAAATGATGTACCCATCCTGATTCCAGGAATAAATGATGATCATACTGACATGCTAGAATTCCAGAAGAAAAATCGAAATTGGCAGGGTTTCATTGCCCCCTTGCCAAATTGCACTACCACAGGAATGGCAATAACCTTAAAACCAATCATGGATCGGTTTGGTGTTCAAAGAGTGTTTATGACATCCATGCAGGCCATATCTGGAGCAGGCAGGTCACCAGGCGTGGTCGCATTGGACATATTGGACAATATCATACCATACATTCCCAAAGAAGAAGAAAAAGTCCAACTCGAGACAAAAAAAATACTAGGTGGATTTAGCGAAAATGTAATTTCGCCTGCAGGCATCAAGGTTAGCTGTACCTGCACGAGAGTCCCTATACTCGATGGACATACAGAAGCTGTATTTGTAGAAACAAGAGAGCCCGTGGAACCTGAAATAATAAAAAAGTCGATGTTGGATTACTCGGAATCAGTAACGACAAGGAACTTGCCTACGGCACCAAAAGACTACATAATTGTCCACGATGATCCAACCAGACCGCAGCCCAGAATAGACAGGGAAATTAATGACGGGATGACTACAGTGGTGGGACGACTAAGAAAGGATACTGCGTTTAATAATGGTATAAAATATGTACTTTTGTCTCATAACGAAAAAATGGGTTCGGCTAAGGGGGCTGTTTTGCTTGCTGAGCTTCTTCGCTCCAAAAAAATCATTTGATGCCATATATTTATAAAAAAATGATTCAAATTTGAAATTAATACATTTATTAATCCCCAAATTTACGATATAATTGGTGATTCATCTGAGTAAAATCGATGATTTGGATCTTAAGATCTTAAGCGAGCTTTCAAACGATGCAGCGGTGTCGGTACCAAAGCTTTCAAAGAAAATCAATATCAATGCCTCCGTTGTATACAGTAGAATCAAGCGGTTAGTAAGAAGAGGCTTCATTAAGAAATTCACGATCGTGATCAATGACGAAGCTTTAGGGTTCAGTGTCAAGGCTCTAACTGGGATAAATATGGATTCAAAATTGCGAGACAATGTACTCAACGAACTTTTCAAGATTCCAGAAGTTAGAGAAATATCCGAAGTCACCGGGAGATTTGACATATTGGTGACCATGAACTCTCATTCTCTTGATGAAATGCACCAATTAATTTCCGAACGGATTGGGCGTATCGAGGGTGTTCAAAAGACAGAAACATTCATTGAAATGAGAAAAACTGTAAGAGAAATGCTATTCCCCTCTTCGAAAGTAAAATAACTCTTAGTATTAGATCATAGCGATAATTTTGATGCGACCAGAAAATAAGGATATTGTAACTTTTATATTATATTTTATCAAATAAAAGTAAATCCTGATTATCAAAAATTGGCCGTTCATACTAATTATGAAAGTATTAATGTTATTGCAACATGTTACAAGTTTAGAAAGAGGCCATTCATAATTTGATCCCCCAGTTCACTGTAGGAAATCGGATCAAGAATTATTATGAGTTAACCAAACCGAAAATATGGTACCTTTTAGTTTTTACCGCATTTGGAGCAGCCCTCACTGCATCGCTTCTCTTCAAAATTGAAGTGACACCTTTGCAGTGGTTTTTGCTTCTCACGGGAGTGGCTGCTGGATCGGCCGCGGCAGATACAATTACAGGATATAACGATCGTGATATAGATGCAATTATGGAAAGGACAAAATCAAGACCTATACCATCTGGTAGAATTTCTCCAAGAAATGCGCTAATCTTTGGATTGATCTTGACTACAGTATCTCTCGTTTGTGCATGGTTGATTAATTACATAGCGTTAGGACTAATGGCGTTTGGTTTGTTTGACAATATAATTGTCTACAGTAAATGGCTCAAGCGTAGGAGTCAGGCCAATATAATACTTGGTGGTTTTTCAGGGGCGGCCCCTGCGTTAATTGGATATGTTGCAGTTACTACTCAGAATATCGAAATTGGATTGGTTATGGCTGCTCTCGTCTTTTTCTGGATCCCAACACACATATGGAGCCTTGCGTTACATGTAAAGAAGGATTATACAAAAGCAAGGGTACCGATGTTACCAGTCGTTGCAGATGAAAGAACATCAGTTCGTGTTATTGCGATAACAACCCTTTTGATGGTAGCATTTAGCATAGTCCCGTTCTTCTTAAATCAATTTGGATTGATCTACTTAATTACCGCTACCGTGTTTGGTATCGTAATGATTCTCTTGTCAACATGGCTTTTGGTAAGACCCAGTGAAAGAGCATCATGGATGGTTTTTAAATTTTCCAGCCCCTATTTGACTGCATTATTCATAGCATTCATACTGGATGCGGCATTTCATTGAATTAATTTCTCGCATTCATATAGAATTCTTGCGATTACGACATGGGATTCCAATCCGTAATCGCTTACAGAATACATGGTATCAAAAATACTTTTGACGTCTTCCTGAAAATGACCACGTTGAAATCCTCCTACAACGAAACAATAGTTTTTATTTTTATCTTCCACACTATCAACAATAATTTGAAAAGGATTGCTCCTAATTCCTTTTATCGAAAGTGCAATTACTTTATTTGGCTTTACAATTTGACTTATTATTTCCTTGAAATTGATATTTTCCTTTAATTCAAGCAACTTTCTTGAGCCGTTTGGATCATTTATCACTTTATCTCTGAAGAGATTCATCATCAATCCTTCGAATCTAAAATACGACTTAGGAATTCTAAGATCTTTGCTTATGAGGATTAACTTATTTTCTATGGTCGATACATAAACGTCCAATTTTCTTTCAATGAAGAGTGGGGTAGAAAGGGCGGTTAAGAGTGAAAAATGAACAATATCAGGTCTTCCGCGTTTCCACCAAAGTGGAAGATCATGATGTGTCATTGCACTAAAATGGTAACTCGTATCAAGTAGGACTTCTTTTGGTTTCCGTCCTATTTTTCTAGCATAGTTCTTTACTGAAGTATGATCAAATATTCTTGACGGTACCGTTTCTAATCCCGCCTCTGCAATAATCAAAGAAAACAACACGATTCTGTAATTGAATGGGAGTTATTTAGTTACTGAAGTATCGGCAAATTCCGTCATAACACTTACGTCTCGATAGACAATGTTGTCTTTAGTCTTTAGGTTCTAATTGGAATATTAAAGCATCAAAGGCAATAACAGATTTATTGTACAATCAGAGTACTTTTTCTTAGCAGTTGAAAAGGAACAATAGCAATGCCGTCGCTAGTGAGAGAATTGAAATTTTGGAAAGAAATTTACTACATGAGCTTGGGATTGACAACGACTGGGCAGAGAAACAGGCACGAGTCGCACTAAGAATAGCCTTGCATAGTCGAGTAAGCATTCCATATTCATTAAGGCAGCTATTTTGCAGGAATTGTAAGCAATTTATCATCCCAGGTAAAACTTCCAGAGTAAGAACTGGCAGATCTAGATCGAAAGCTGTGCGTATAACCTGTTTAAAATGTATGCACGTATATAGAAAAATGATGTTTCCGTGCCGCCCAAGATGAGAAAATACTGGATTACGTTAGCTTAACTAGGAATCAATTCTTTTGTGGGATTGAATATGTGAATCGCTTATTTTGCAGGTTGGTAAAATAGTAATCATATAGACAGAGATTTGCTTAAACGATTATTGCACCGGTTTGCGCAGAAACCAAAGCTACCTGACGTTATCCTTAGAATATAGATAGGTATAAGGATTTATAAGGGAATTAGGGCAAGTCTTGTAACGTATTATGGCCAAGGTTTATGATATTCCTGCTGATTACTTGATCCCTAGATTTGCCGAGCACCTGAAAAAGGATAAGAAAATAGAGGCACCTAATTGGTCGTCCTTCGTCAAAACAGGATGTCATGTAGAAAAAATTCCTCAGAACAAAGATTGGTGGTACGTCCGCTGTGCATCACTATTAAGAAAGATCTACATGCATGGTCCGTTGGGTGTATCAGACTTGAGAAGGGAGTACGGAGGTAAGAAGCAAAATGGATACAGTCTTGCGCATCACCGAAGCGCTGGGGGTGCAATTATTAGAAGAGCACTTCAGCAGCTTGAGAGCTCAGGATACTTAATTAAGAAAGGTCAGGGCAGACTTATCTCTGACGAAGGTGTAAAGAGAATGGATAGAATTTCAACAGAAATTTACAAGGAATTGACAACCTCAATGCCCGAGTTACAGAGATATGCCTAAGTTTCATTTAACATCACTACGATAGGAAATGTCAGTCTCTCAGCCACAAAACAATGATGAGGAAATTCGGAAAAAGGAAGCCGAAGCGGCCGTAAGACAGAAAGCATTAATGCTCTTATTGGATACGAACGCCAGACAAAGGCTCATGAACATTAGGATAGTTAAACCTGAACTAGCTGGGGCTGTAGAAAATTATTTGATATCAGCTGCCTCCGCTGGCAGATTAAATAGGGCGCTAACGGATCAAGAACTAAAACAGTTGTTAATAAATCTACAACACCCGAAGAAAGATTTCAAGATAAACCGGATTTGATAGCTTATTCACTTTTTGAGCTAAATGGCCCCTAACTAAGAAACAAATTATTCTGTGGTCTGAAATTAGCTTCAGAAATATCTAGTTAACTATATTAAGTATTCATACTACTGACAGATTTATGAAAGCAGCCGTATATAGAGAATATAATAAAGATCCTACAAAGGTCATTAACATAGAAGATGTTGATATGCCCAAGCTTAAACCCAACGAAGTTATGATCAAAATTGAGGCAGCGGCCTACAATTATAATGATCTTTGGGCAATATGGGGTGATCCAATTAAGGTACCACTTCCCCATATTTCCGGCAGTGACTCAGCTGGCGTAGTTGTGGAAGCTGGTTCGGATGTTGTAAAACTAAAGGTTGGGGACAGAGTAGTATCACATTCAAACATGAGCTGCAGAGTCTGCGACTTGTGCACATCTGGCAGAGAATATGATTGTAATGACAGGCTTATCTGGGGTTTTCAAACAGGACCTTTATGGGGAGGCTTCTGTCAATATGGTCATCTCCCAGAAGTAAATGTTGCCAAAATACCTGATAATGTATCTTTTGATGACGCTGCGGCCGTATCGATGGTTGGGATGACAGCATGGCATATGTTAGTCGGGCGTGCAAAGATCAGACCAGGACAAACTGTGCTTATTATGGGCGGAACAAGTGGCGTAGGGATGGTAGGTATTCAAATCGCAAAGTTATATGGCTGCGATGTTATTGCTACCGCGGGAAACAAGGAAAAGATGGACAAATGTCTAGAATTAGGCGCGGACCACGTTGTCAATCATAGAGAAGCAGATTGGTACAAGAAGGTAAGAGAGATTACTAAAAAACAAGGTGTAGATCTCGTTTTCGAACATATAGGGAAATCTACCTTTGCCCAAGAAGTAAGTTTACTAAAGAATGGGGGTACATTGGTTGCCACTGGTGCAACAACAGGTTATGATTCTACAATCGATTTAAGGTACCTCTTCTTTAAAGGGACAAATTTACTTGGATCTACCCAGGGTACGAAGGCAGAATTGGAACAAGTCATCTACTGGACTTCCAAAGGAAAGATTAAGCCACTCATAGGACAGATACTTCCATTTTCAGATATGGTAAAAGGTCATGTTATGATGGCTAATGGTGATATAATGGGCAAGATCGTTACAACGCCCCAAAAACTCTGAACTACCTCACATAAATCGATTTGTTGTTCAGGACACTATTATTTATTCCTGGCAATAATGAACGATTCATCAAAAAGTCACTTGTACTGGATGCGGATATTTTGTGCTATGATTTGGAAGACTCGGTTCCAGTAAAGGAAAAGGATGTTGCAAGAGATTTGCTCAAAATGTACTTCAGAGAGAAGAAAGTCGATAATATTCGATCTTCCATTTATGTAAGAATTAATTCGAGTGAATCAGGCTTGGCAAAAGCAGATCTTTTAGAAACGATCCAGAGTGGTGTCGATGGTATCGTACTCCCAAAAATAAACGATAGCGAAGAAGTTAATGAGGTGACAAAGATAATAAAAGAACTGGAACTTGAACGGGGTCTGGGAGCTGGACGAATTGCAATTATTCCATCAATAGAAACTGCTAGAGGAGTAGTAAATACTTATTCAATTGCGAGAGCCAATGAAAGAGTGATAGCCGTTGTGTTCGGAGTTTTTGACTTTCTCCATGACATGGACATAGGTGATTATGGCGATGCTATTAGCTATTCATATGCCCGTTCCAAAATTCCCGTAGAGGCCAAGGCAGCTAACGTAGCTTCGCTGGATGCGATATGGCAAAATGTGAATGACATTGACGGTTTGATATCTGATGCAACAACAGCCAGAAAATTTGGATATTCAGGCAAGTCTTTGATTCATCCTTCGCACATTAGGCCTGTACATGAAGTATTCTTACCGACGCCAAAACAGATAGAATGGGCTAAGAAGGTCTTTGAAGCTTTGCATGGGGCTATGGAAGGAGGATCTGGGCCTGGCGCAGTTACACTGGATGGTAAAATGATAGATGCAGTGCATTACAAACAAGCCAAAGCAATCCTGGAAATGATCAGAGCCTAGAAGCTATGAAGTGGAACGTAAGTCTGGATTGATTGCCGCGGACACTAGTGTAGTACGAGAAAACTTTTGCATCACTTAAAACAATTTGTTGAGCAAGGTCGGGTAGGTCTAAAAGTATAGAAAATTTTTTGACTTGTATTCCCTAAAGGATTGACCTACAATTATTGAGACTGATCCTTCTCAAGGTGAAATTGCGAGCTTCTCTCCTTTATCTTATTGGTCAGCTGGTAACAGTTCAACTCATAAAAACCAGAATTATTTTCGCAATCTATTTGTATGACGTATGAGTGATTCACGAGAAGTAATTAATGTTTACAGGAATAATAAAAGGAACAGGAACAATAAAGTCCATAACGGGGTCTAAAAGAACTAGTAGTTCAGATAGGCGTATCAGACTTGAATTGGGAAGTGTGGGAAAAGGTCTTAAGATTGGTGATAGCGTAAGCGTTAATGGTACGTGTCTAACCGTAATCATCTTGAAGAAAACTGCTGCAGAATTTGAAATTGTCAAAGAGACAATGGATAGGACAACATTGGGATCCCTCAAGGATGGAGATTCTGTGAATATAGAGAGAAGTTTAAAGCTGAGCGATAGGTTAGAAGGACATATCGTCTTAGGGCACGTGGACGGAATCGGAGAAATTTCTGATGTAATTAAATATCCAGCTGAAATAAAGATGTGGATAAGGGTCAAAGGCAAAGAACTGATGAAATATTTAGTTCCTAAAGGGTCCGTCACGGTAGACGGAATAAGCCTTACTGTAGTCGATGTCGGAAAATATAAATTCTCTGTAGCTTTGGTGCCTCATACAGTTTCAAAAACTACGATAGGAACCAAAGTCAGCGGAGACACAGTTAACCTAGAATTCGATATACTAAGTAAATACCTAGCCAATCTTATACCAAAAAATTAGTAATTACTCGAAAAACAGTAAAGCATATAATTAATTTCAATTCCTATAAGCCTAGTGTCAAGACTAGACGACGCGGTTTATGCTTTGAGATCTGGAAGATTCATTATGATCCATGATGACGAGTCTAGAGAGGACGAAGTCGACTTGGTCATGGCCGCACAATTTGTAAGACCTAGAAGTGTCGCCGAAATGAGGAATATGGCAGGAGGTATGATATGCTTGGCAATTTCAAACGAAGCCGCAAGAATATTAGGCTTAATGTATATGCATGAAATGCTGCGTCGTATATCGACTAATAATTTCACTCTTTCTAAAATAATATTTGGAATCACTCCATACGGAGATAAACCATCGTTTTCAATTTCTATAAATCATATAGATACCTATACTGGTATCACTGACACAGATAGAGCTCTTACTATTAGTGAGATGGCCAAAATATGCACAGAAATGAATAATGACGGCAGAGATCAATTTGTCAGATACTTTCGTACTCCGGGGCATGTTCCATTGTTGATAGCGGCAAAAGGTTTGATACAGGAAAGGATGGGACATACCGAATTGGGCGTATACTTAATGAAGTTGGCAAATTTAGTCCCTTCAGTAGTAATTTGCGAGATGTTAGATTCAGAGACATACAAGGCGCTAAACATACGGAAGGCAATGGAGATCTCAGTCAAGAGAGACATACCCATACTTCAAGCAAACGAAATTAAACAATATAATGGTTTGAAACGATAGTTGGACAAGACCAGGTTAGGCATTATTGTTGCAGAATTCAACAGTCGTATTACAATGGAAATGCTTGAAGTGGCGAAGGCTCATGCGGAATTAAGGAACGCAGCAATCAGATACATTTGTTTCGTTCCAGGAACCTTTGATATGCCTCTACTAATAGAGGAGCTTATAAAGAAAAAAGACGTAGATGCTATAGTAACACTAGGTTGCGTCATAAAAGGTGAAACAGGGCACGACAGAATAGTTGCAAATACCGCTGCAAGGTTTATTGCTGAATTATCATTCAAATATCATAAACCTGTATCTCTTGGCATCTCAGGCCCTGATATGACCGTCCAGCAGGCGCGCAATAGAATTACAACTGTTTCCAAGAGAGCTGTAGATGCAGCAGTTAACATGGTTGACCGATTAAGAAAATTAAGGGATATGGAAGAAGATGATGAAAAAATGGGAGTGATCATAATAGATTGAGCATACAGATTTCCATTATTAAAATAGAAGGATATGGACCGTGGACATTAGAGCTTGGAAGTGATAGAGAAGCTCAATTGCAGATGCTGCAAGCCAAACTGTATTACGACTTGCAAAAACTGTTCTCTGAAAAGGATTGTCTCGTCTATCAGAACAGGCAGGATGAATTATTTGCTGTCACAAATGGACTTTCCGTGGAAGATCATTCTATTATCCTTTCATATATCTCAGGATCGTATAGAGAAATTAATTTATCAATGGCCATAGGGATAGGTTCAACACCGCTGGATGCGAGTCTTAACGCATATTGTGCACGACGCCATAATAATCAACTTAGAACAGATGTACCTTTATATGGTAATCACACGTACTTACTGTCGTCTAGACACCAGAGTACAGTACGATCTGACATGATGGTCCAAATAATGCATATAGACATCGATGGTTCAACAAAGTTCAGCAACATGATTTCCCCATATGAAGTTAGTACTTTTATAATTAGGATTTTTTTAAGAATTGCGGATGAATTCGTAAATAAGAAATCCATGACTTTCTATTTAGGCGGTGATAACTTTATGATCGTATCAGATACAATTCCTTCAGAAGAGGTAAAATCAATTATAAGTAACATCTGTGAACAATTGAAAGTGAAATTGAATTGCGGTATCGGCATAGCAAAAACCGCTAGGGAAGCCGCTGGTGCAGCAACAGGGGCATTGGATACAATTCGCAAGCTCCGCAAAGAAGGCATTATTCATCAAGTTTACGAGATCAGATGTCTCTAATTATCAAGAACATAAGTCTATTACTAGAGAATGATCTCGAATTCATAAATAATGGATATATAGTTATAGGAAAAGACGGTCTAATTAGCCACGCAGGACAAGGTGATTTTCGTAATACAAACAAGCATGATAAGGTATTTGATGGAGAAGGATTATTGGCATGTCCAGGATTCGTAAACGCCCACACACATATCGGTGATTCCATTGGAAAGGATATAGCTATAGATATTGATTTGGATCTGGATCAAATGATTCATCCATTACATGGGCTTAAGAAAAAAATTTTGGACAATAGCGACAGAGACCACCTTATCACATTCATTAAAAGCAGTGTTCGAGCAATGTTGAGGAGAGGAATTGTTGCTTTTGCAGATTTCAGAGAAGGTGGAAGTGAAGGAATCAAGTTGCTAAATGATGCTTTATTTGATACACCGATAAAATATGTAGCGTTAGGTCGTCCTGAATATTATTTCACTATCCACCCATCGAGTAATGGGGAAAAGGTGGATAGGTATCCGTACAAGAGTCCGAATGAAACGCTGTCCGCCAATTTTAACAAAACGTCTCATAAAATACTGGAGGTATGTGACGGTTTTGGCATCAGCGGTGCTAATGAAAATTCAGACGAGTCTCTGAACCAGTATAGAAAAGTAGCTCATGAGTATAGAGAGAAATCGAGAAGAAATATCATCGTGGCAATCCATGCAGCAGAGTCAGAACAGACTGTAACATTTTCAGTTTCTGCTACGGAGAAGAGTGAGGTTCAGAGAATTCTTCCAAATCTCATGCCTGATTTCATTGTCCATATGACCAATGCTTCTGACGAGGATATTGCCCGAGTAGCTGAGCAAGGAGTCGGGATAGTAGTATGCCCACGATCAAATGGGATATTAGGAGTGGGCTTTCCTAGAGTCGCAAAAATGTTACGATTAGGATGTCATGTTGGAATCGGTACAGACAATGTCATGATCAATTCACCAGACATGTTTAGAGAAATGGATTACCTATGGAAAGTGTCAAGATCAATAGACGATGAATTTCTTTCTGCAAGAGATGTATTGAAGATGGCAACAGTAAATGGAGGGAAAATACTTAAGATAAAATCAGGATCAATCGCCCCAAATATGTCTGCTGACATGATCTTTTTCAAAAAGGATCATATTGATCTTGCGCCTCTGCACAATCCGTATGCAGCGATAGTACATAGAGCAGACATGGATTCAATTCACAATGTTATGATTAATGGCAGGTTAATTGATGGAGAAGAATTCTAATTGCATGTAATTCTCAACGCGGCGATGTCAGTGGATGGAAAAATAGCTACTAGAAGTGGAGATTCTTGCATTTCATCTATTGTTGATCTTAAACGTGTTCACAGATTACGGACAACAGTGGATGCAATTATGATCGGGATACAAACTGTCCTAACTGATGATCCGATGTTGGATGTCAGATATGCCAAGACTAAAAAGAAGAATCCTGCGAGAATAATAATAGATTCCACTGCAAGAATATCGCTTCATTCGAGAATTCTGAAAACTGCTAACGAAATCCAGACCGTTGTGGCAGTGACAAATAGAGCTTCAATCGCAAAAATCCACAAGATCGAAAGTACTGGCGCCCAGGTTCTTGTTACAGGAGAAAAGATAGTAAATATTCGCAGTGTATTTCGCCATTTGGAAAGATTGGGTTTTAACCGAATACTTGTTGAAGGTGGTGGGGAGATTAATTGGTCAGTACTGACCCTCGGAATGATCGACGAGATGATTGTTATGGTTTCGTCAATCGTGATAGGAGGGAGAGATGCAAAAACGCTTGTAGAAGGCAAAGGTATTTCGGAGATATCTAGTACAAAGAAAATGAAGCTTTCAAGAGTTCAAAGGCAGACCCTTAACGAAGTTGTCCTTTACTATCAATTATTTTGAATTTGGTCCTTTGAAGTTACTTCTAACATAATCTCATCAATTTTGTACCTTAAAGCATCCTTAACTTTACTGTTATCCACCATACCTAGAGAACCCTTGCAATTCGGGCATTTGAAGAATAATTCCACAGCCGTATCAAATTTTATTCTTGGACATTCATTATTGCCACAGTGATAAAATTCTGAGGATTCTTCATATTCCAATCTTTTTTGCAATCTATCGAGAATCTTCTTTTTTTGATTATCAATAAAGTTTTCAGCTTGATCCCTTTTTGCCCTCCACCGGTAAACGAACCATCCTTTTTTTTCGTCTTTGACCCTAATACCGGTTATTAATGCCTTACCAAACATGTCATACAACACCTTTCTTATGATATTAATTCGCATACCAGTTGCGCTGGCGATTTCCTCGTCAGTCGCGTCCTCTGTATTTAATAATGCTCGCGCCACTTTGTAGTATTCTTCTCCACCAATCAACGCTGCAATCTTGACAAAAGGGTCTTCATTATCAGCAGGTCGCATCCATATTAATGCTATATTTTTTTGGATATATAGTTACCGTCATGCCCTCGAACATCAATGCCAATTTGCTATGAATTATCTGGTAGAATCCATGGAACTCGTCCAAACTATGACTGAGTAATACTTCATATAACATATTTCACCTGTTACGAATAGTTCTTTACAGACAATGCCAAGAGACTGCACCTAAATTCGAATGACTCAAGAGATTTGAGTGCGGATAGATTTCATTTTTGAGATTATACAGCCCGTTGAAAAATTTCGTGAATATACCCAATATTACCTATTCTGCCAAAATGAATCAGATTCATTTGAAGGTCGAAAAACCAGTAATTCTAAAAACTAATGTAAATTGTTATATGGGAAAGTTAGTTCGAACTTGGGAAGAGTTTACAACCTCTTTCGTTGCAATTTTTAGTTAATATTTAAAACATCATCTGTCAAGATATATTCAATTTGCTTTTTCTGAATATTGGATCGGATTATTTTTTTTTGAAGAATGAAGAGACAATAATAAATCAAATATCGGATAAAAATCAGTAAGAATATTGGAAATTATGAAAGCATTTTTGACTCAAATATGAGCGAATTACATACAGCTTCATCGGTATCTCGCGGTCTTATTGGTCAAGGAAAAAGGCATGCTTATGGTGATCTAATTTTGATGTCTGATAATAACGACAATAAAGAGAGGAAAATGTAATCTCGATAATGGATGTTCAGAGGGAATTTTCAAATATTACAGAAGCTCGACCCGATGTAAGAACCTTGGGATTTTGCAATTACATATATGATCTTAAGTTTTCGAATTTAATCTTGAATTTTTTATTGTCATTAGTCTTGAAAATCATTTATTAGAAATTTTGCAAGATCATATTACAGAACATTTGTTAACTATTCTAAAATTGTCTCACATTAACGGTTCATTTAATATTAGGAGGTTACCATCACGCAGGATCTGTATACCCATGACCTTCAATATTTCCCTTGCAATAGCGTTATCTTCCCTTTGAATTATCTTCGTAGCCATTTTTATTCTGTATTTGGGTGGCCAGTGTTGTCCAATTTTGTATTTACCCCTCATCTCGTCCGGAACCACCTTTAAAATAGCTACCTCCCTAACTGTTGCCATATTTGAAGTAAGAGGGGCATAACCACCTTCTTTTTGGTATTTTATCATTAGAGCATTAAGCGCTTTAGCTTTTTCTTCAAGATCAGTAACGATAAAGGCATTACCTTTGATCACGACGCTAATGTAGAGGGTATCTGCTTGCGATGCATCAGTAGGATGAAAATAATATGAGGGTAGAAAACAGACGTGCATATCAACTTCAAAACCAACTTTTGAATTCCTTTTTACATTTTCAATTTTTTCACCGAAAGGGT
This sequence comes from Nitrososphaeraceae archaeon, assembly GCA_022545895.1. Classification (GTDB taxonomy): domain Archaea; phylum Thermoproteota; class Nitrososphaeria; order Nitrososphaerales; family Nitrososphaeraceae; genus TA-21. The sequence continues at coordinate 41,981 of JAKEIK010000108.1, forward strand.
GAGAATGCATGTAAACTGTCCCAAGATATGTTTTATCGACATCATTTTTCAGATTTCCACTACTTCCCTTATCCTCAACAAAAACAAAGTTCATTGGTATTATCTGTGGATATCCCCTTTCATCAATCGAACCAATTCGGCCTACTGGTTGCTCATTGAGAAATTGAATAATCTTGGCTTTCGATTTAATTTCAAATTTTGGTACAAGTTTCATCAAATGACTTTTTCTTATACTTATATAAATATTCAAAGAAAATCAAATTACAAGATCGATCTTCGCAGCACTACAGAGGAAACTAGAATAACATTCAAAATGTATAAAATTAATGATATAATCGAACAAAGAAAAATGGACATTCCCTAATGTTTCCTTATTCCGCAGATTTGTGAATCAGTCGAGCCAAAGATCTATTTCAATTTAGCAGGAAGAGAAAATATAATTACCTCCCATTTATCAGAAGTTCTACATCATCCTTTTGCACATTCATAGTGTGCATGTCCAGCATGATTTGCATATCAAAGATCTTAATTATCAGTGCAGGATTGAATGATTGATATATTCAACATCTATTTAATTATTATTCAACATCTATTTAATTATACTAGCTACTTGTCTTCGATAACTTTTCATCAATTCCTCTATTGTGTTAGTCAACTAAGATCACCTTATCAAAGAACGTAACGTTACTACACCACTTACTGATGCCCTAGTGTATTCTGGAATGTTAAGGACAGTTATATTTTTACTAAACTCAGTTTCGCTGTAACTTGTGTCTTAGTTATCTCTCATTTTTTGGCTTCTCATAGCCAGAAAAGTAACGCACCTACAACAAGACTCAATTGCAGTAACAAATGAAGGGGCATAGATTTTTTATGCTGCTTTCTCACATAGTTACGATCGTCCAATCTCCTCAGGGTTCTATACATATTTATGATTGTTATCCCTGACACTGCACTAACTAATAATGGCATAATCCATCCTGTATGCATCATTGTAAAAACAATCCAAGATACACCGGCCATGCTTGCAGCGATGTATATAGCTACCTTAACTGTATTTTCTCGCCCTATTACTATCGGAATTGTTTTTCGTCCTGCGGCCTTGTCGCCTTGGACATCTGCAACATCGTTAAACGGTGAGGTTATGAAAACCATTCCTCCGAGCATCGAGGCAATATAGATAGTAAGGAAAATTGGATTATATGGAATATTCAAACTAGTTGTGACGTTCAATGACCACGATGATGTGGCCCCGAGTGTGATACACAGCATCATGGCTACTGCAATTGCAAGCGTTTTTACTACAAAACGATCCTTAAGTGAGATCTTTGGAGCAGAATACATGATACCTATTGATACTAATCCGAGGGAAATAACAACGCCCATCATATCGTTGCCAATTAAACAAAACAATATTCCCAAGGTATTTGTCATGGTAACAAATACCCATGCCTGAGTTTTTGATACTTTTCCTGTTGCAATTGGTCTGTCCTTTCCGTTAGCACGATCCAGGTTAGAGTCTACTAAATCGTTCAACACGTACATACCGACTATAATCATGAAAGAACCAAGCGGGAGAGTTACAGAGTTTAAAACTACGCTAACGATATAGCCGGCATTCTGAGTTAGATCAAATACTGCATTAGGAAGACAAAAGATACCTGCGAGGGTAGCAAAGGCGTAAATCATCCCCCATCTCTTTCGATAATTTAATAAAAGTAACTGCGATACAGTAAAGTCCCTAACGCTTCTAAGAACGTCATTCTTGATGATTATGTGCGATGGAGAGTAGTCGACAACTTGAGCCATATTGAGCCGCTCTCCTTTGTCCTTTTTATTGTCTTTGGCGCAGAATTTGGCTGAATTTGGCTAAAATTCACGTATGTGCCTTATATTTTTGATTTCTCCTCCAACTCAGGAGAATAACCTAGTGCATTAGCACGTTAAGACTACTTCTGACTAATTCGATCTGAAAGTAATTCTATCAACTAATCTGAGGATGAAATTATCCTCCGAAAAACTACAAAAATAATTAAAGTGACGTAAATGCTACGTCGAATTATTCGATTATTGATTTTTTACAAGTACATTCTCTATTGTTGAGTCATCTAAAATTGTTCTAATGAGCTTCACGCGCTCATGTTCACCTATTTCAGCGGAAGATTGAATCGAATCAACTGCTTTGAGCTTCCAATAGTTCTTTGCTGCATTTTCTATTTCCATTTGAGCATGATAAACAATAGTACCCAAGGCAGTTAGAGAAAATTTTCCTTTGTTTCTCTTAATGAGCCCGACCCGCAATAACTTACCAGTTCTTGAATAGTATTGTTTCCTTGTAAGTCCCTTAGAGTTTTTAAGGTCCTCACTTCCACTAGCACCTCTTGCAATGGAATTGAATAGATCTAATGAACTACCGTCCGCAATTGCTTCTATGATATCTGCAGGCGAATCCAACTTCATTAATTTTCGTAGTTTTAAATTAGGACGTGCAGTATAAAGACATAAGTTCTCCAAAAATGGAGAATTTATGGTAACAGTTTCCTCTCCTAACGAAAAAATCACAGATAACCCGATTTTTCTGATTAATGGCCTACCGTATTTGATGGATTGCATTCGCTGGTATCGTAGCTGTTAACATGCCAGGTTGCACCTTTTAATCACGATTTTTAATGTACGATATCTTGAATTTAATTTGGTTCTACATCCTTTCAAATTGCGCCGCATGGTAGTTCATTTTTGTACCGTCACTGTCAAGTTTTGCTAAATCATATTATTTCGGAGCATTCCTGAGTTGACCTTAGGTCATCGTTTGTTATCTCGAAACCCTTACTCAATAAATGTGTTGCACCCTGTACATTTCTATAGACATCTGATTTTTCGTATTGCTTGAACTATCTATATTCTGCGTTGACATCCACAGTCTTGATCTTATTTACTCTATGACCAAGTTTATCCAACTCTCGGCGTTTTGAATTGAACTCATGTTCAGGATCAAATTGACCGCCAGCAAGCCACTCGACCGAATCAGAAGTATCATTCATATCGTTACTATATTGAGGGTATCATTAATAAGCCTTTACCAAACCATGAACAATTCTAATATCACTAGATTGTTGAATTGTAACCATAATATACCTACTTAGAATATGGGGAGGAGAACTATCTAACAATGATTTGACAGTACGTGAGCATCCTGCCAATTAATTAATTTATTAATAGATGATTCTAATGCAGTTGTGCAAAATTATAGGTACGCCTAACTAGCAATAAAAAGACAACCAATATGTGTACTTTTATGGTAACTGCACTTATTCAAGACTGCATTAATGGCAAGAATATGATATGTCTTTTGAATGAGTAGTAACAATTATTGAATCATGGTTTGCGTTGATTAACTAAACAACTTTTTGACTAATTTAAACGAAATTGGATTATCATCAATCCTTATTAAGTCTCCATATTCTTTTGCATCCTAAATTAGAATATTTCTTATTTTTTCATTCTAGGATATATCATTTCTACACTATGCAAAAATTAGTGTCTCCAAATAAATACTGTTTTTTCTCTGCTTCCGAAAAATAGAACAAGAAATTATCTTACATCGTCAAATGAAGTGTGAAGATCATTCCAACGATCATTTTGTAGACCCTTCCACTTTTCATAGTGTATTACATCCTTCAGAGCCATTCTCTCTAACCATCCAACATTCTCAAGATCAGGCTTGGCAGAAAATTCATTAACATATCCAAGACAGAGATATGCTACGGGCAGGACATGATCTGGTATCGAGAGAATCTTTTTAAGATCAGCGGTAGATAGAATGCTAACCCATCCAACTCCTATTCCTTCGACCCTAGCTGCTAACCAAAGATTTTGAATTGCACAACAAACACTGTATACGCCAGTTTCGGGTACTGAAGTTCTTCCAAGTACGAATGGTCCAAATTTTGTAGGGTCATAAGTCACACATATATTGATAGCAGATTCTACTATCCCCTCTAGTTTTAGGCGAAGATATAATTTCTGTCTCTCTTTATCTCCCTTTAGTAAAGAAATTGATTTCTCTCTCTCATTAATGAACGAATTTTTGACTAGAAGTCTATTTGCATAATCCTTGATTAAGATGAAATCCCATGGTTGAGAATAACCTACGGAAGGGGCATGGTGCGCGGCTCTTAATATTTGTGCTAAAATATAGTCTGGAATATCTCGATCGATAAAATTTGAGCGGACATCCCGCCGAGCGTATATAGCTTTATACAGACCCTGCCTTTCGCAATCCACAAAAGAGCTATCATAGGTGTCGTTCATTTGCATGTCATAAATCATAAACCAAATACCCTACTATATTAGTTCTTTCAAGATCGCATATAGGAAATCTGGACCATTAGAAGTCGATTTACATGTTCGGATACCGAACGAATTCTACTTAGCAGGACAAAGCACAATGATTAGCTAAGAAGAACCACTGAGATTCAGGGAAGCAGTACAAAAAATCTGTTACGGCAACGAAGATTATTTAACGGCTATGCGATCTAAAAGATATGGTTTCTCACTGGAATGCCCCTCAAGAGGAAATAGTGACTTCGTACTTGCTAGAAGGAAATGTCAGATTGCGGATTGCAAAACTATCCAATCTGATCTACCTTTTCTAGTAAAATTGGTTTTGCTAAAAAATGCCTGATTGGGGCTTCGGTATATAGATCAACTTTCACTCATATTTGTAATTTGTAGACATACTTCATAGTCAGACTTATAATTTCGATGCGAGTAAAGTCATTATGACAAAAAATTCTTCATATTTTCTTGAGTCAATGAATGCAATGCAGATAAGAAAAAAAGTAGATGAAAATACTGTTGCCGTGCTCGTTTTTGGTGCATGCGAGAATCATGGTGATCATATGCCATTTGGATCTGATTTCATTTTTCCTCTCGAGATTGCAGAAAGAGTAGCTAAAATGACAGAAAATGTCATAGTTTTACCGGCTGTGCCATATGGAGTAAGCTTACACCATAAAGGCTTTCAAATGACATTGAGTCTCCAATCTGATACATTAGTAAAAATCATTACTGATATTCTCAACAGTTTAATCTCTAATAATATAAATCGAATTCTAATAATAAATGGCCATGACGGTAATATTGCTCCTATAGAGGATGCTGCTAGGTCAATAAAAGATATGCATCCAGAAGTCACAATTTGTTGCTTAGAGTCATGGTGGACATTGGTTGGACAGATAAGGAAGGATTTATTTGACATATGGAATGGATTAGGACACGGTGGAGAAGCGGAGACATCCGCAATGCTAGCAGTACGTCCTGACTTGGTCGATATGAATCTTGCACCTAGTGACACAATTCCTAAATTACCTACCAATGTGAGAATCTATTGGAATTTTGATGAACTTACACGTACAGGTACTACTGGTTCTCCACGAAATGCTAGTATTGAAAAGGGCAAAGCGGTATTGGAAACGATTGAAAGTGTATTGCTCTCCCTCATGCAAGAAATGGATCAAAATAATTGGAAATACGGAATAAATGTAAATCAAGATAAAACAAAGTGAATTTGAACTTCTGAATAGATTAATTCGATACGGATTCTCAACAAGGAACGTTCTTGTCCGTTTTTCATAAAGAATCTATATTATTCTTCATTTCAGCAGAATTATACCGATATTTTAAGTTGCTATTTGTCGGTAATAGGGTTGTTAAGCATGATAAAGAGGATCACCCAATGAGTGTAAATGATGCTTGAAATATTCTTGTCTCTGCGAATAGATCAGTAACTAAGAACAAGACCACATTTCTTCTCGGGTTACGGGAAACCAGTAGATAGAGTATTTATATGGACATGTAAGTCAGATAAAATTTGATTTCTTATTATCTCTTCTAAACTTGCAAGAACTATGGCCCCAGACGAACTTATCATAATTCTTCAACTCCTTGTACGTGACCATACCCTATACTTGTAGCCCCCAAGAACATCCCACATTCCTCATTAGGGCATATGAAAACTGCACATCTCAAACCTGGTGCATCTGCATTATCTGGATAGACGATTCGTACGTCTACATCTCTTTCAAACTCTTTCTTGCAATGAGGACACTTTGCCATAACAGTGTATCTTCCCCGTAAAATAAAAAGGATATGATATGTGGGATAGGCATAGGAATACTATAAGATACCGTCAGTAATTCTGTATTATAGATAGTAAAATGATGCCCCACAATGCCCTCCCCAGGCCATATTAATGGGCATTACCTAGGGTTGGACCTAAAGAATTTTGGTCTCTCTTTTTCTTCCAATTAAAACATCACTATATGAATATTTGGTGGGTGAAGTGTAACCCTAAGATAGCTTTGTTTCAAGTTCGGATGATCATAGGGTTTTGGTTCGGATTACAATATTGAAACATAATATTTTACATTTCTTTTGCGCTCTGACGGCTTGCAATTACATTATCTCTAGCAATTCTTACATATTGTTCATCTATCTCAGTTCCAACATATTTTACATCTAGATTGATACAAGCGGACGCAGTAGTACCTGCACCAATAAAGGGATCGTAAACTACCAAATCAGGTCTTATGCCATGTAACATTAAGCAGAATTTTGGCAACTTTTCAGGAAACACTGCGGGATGAGGTCTTCCCTTTTGAATTGTCGCATAAGGGATGAACCACACATTACCTCTGTCTCTCTTATCCTGTTTCGTAGACTTCCACCGACCTATGTTAGTCTTGTCTTGATATGGTACACCTATGGATAACTTATCTAATGGAGTTTTAAGTGTCTTAGAAAAATGAAAAATGAACTCATGAAGGTCTGTAAGAAAACGGTTACTAATTATTGGTTTAAAATGACCTACGGAAAAATTATCTCGGACTTGTGAATTCTTCCCAACATCTACTTTATCGAATGAAATTGATTTTATCCAATGGATTGTGTTCTGTAACTTGTATCCCGCCTTCAAGAATTCCTGCAATACTTGAAATGGTATCAGTGGATCCAATAGTGTACCACCTATATTCAAAAAGAAAGACCCATTATCTCTCAATATAGGCATACTTAGGTTAGCAACCTTATTCATCCATTTCAAATATTGTCGCCTACTAATTTTATCATTGTACATGCTATATCCTTTGTCTATGTTGTATGGCGGAGAAGTAACAATAACATCTACAAAGAACTTTTGTCTGCATGCTCTTCTCATGAACTTAAGGCAATCTTCATGATAAATGTTGTCAACCATTATGTGCCGTGCCATACCATATCAGTTAGTGTAGAGAAATGAAGAGTATGGAAATAGGAATGGATCAATAGCTTGAAACAATGAATTCGAAGCCATGGTCAAGATACATAATTGACAGCTATAATTTAACATTAATGAGTCAGAGAAGGATAAACTGTTAAGATAATGGCTATTATTTTAATACATGTAGCTGTATGCCATTCCATTGAGCCACGACTGTATTGAAATGCTCGGTCAGAAGGAATACACATGTCAAAGGTGGTTAAATGTTTCAACAGCTAATCAAGATTAGGAGGTTGTTGCGAACTTTAAGGGATCATTTACTCAAACTAGGAGAAAATGAAAATTTACTTCAAAGCGGCAAGCATTAAATATCTAAGTCACGAGAATACTGTAGAAGATGCTTTGATTAAAGACCTAGTCAATCCAACTAACTTTAACCTTATGGTTGGAAAACTGGGGGATGTCCTTATAAAAGCACTCGATTTGCCACTTGGTTATGCCATCAA
>JAKEIK010000109.1 GCA_022545895.1 Nitrososphaeraceae archaeon
AGATGTTTTCGTCCCAGCAATCCCATGTCTGCCAATTTGTTGTAGGTAACCTTTAGAAGTCATCAGATCAGAGACCAACATGATATGTCTTATGTCTACTTCGAGTCCTTGTTCTTCAAGCGTATTGGTTATTTCTTTCATTAACGCAGTACGCGCGGCCTCTATGCCTAGCGATTGCCAGATTTCATATACGTTATTTGTAGTTATTCGTGTAGAATCGATCCCATCAACAAGTATAACCTTTGAAAGATTTGATCCCGCAGTCTGTATCACCCATTCATCATCTTGCTTAACAATAGTTACCCTCTCAATGTCTGGAACACCTTTTACTCTTGCATTAAGAAGTTTATTCTTTAGCGTTAACAAAGTTTGGGCGTCGGGTTCATCTGGAATTGTAATTTTTACTGTGTGCTTTTTTTCATTTAATGATACCTCATATTTCTTCTTTGAACCCTTGAAGACTTCATGAACGTCGTTCACAGAACAGCCTCTTTCCATTAGTTTGGATTCTGACAAATAGAAAGTTAGAACACCTGAATAATCGGTTTCGGTCTTTTCTATCAGATCACTGACTCTGGTAAAGATTATATCACGAGCTACTTCCAGTGCCTTTTCTCTGGAAACCTTATGCTCCTCATCAAGAAAGATATCCATTGTGGGTGTTACTGGCTTCTTCCTTGCATCTACAAGCTCTATCAGCCTAGGTAGTCCGAGAGTAACGTTTCTTTCTTTCACACCCGCAAAATGAAAAGTCCTAAGAGTCATCTGCGTTCCTGGCTCACCTATCGACTGTGCTGTCACAACTCCAACGGCCTCTCCAGGTTCTGCCATTGCTTTTTCTATCAAGTCTATGGCTTTCTTGACGACTTTTTCCGTCCCTTTCTTTGATAACGTATTTTGGTTGAGAGACGTTAGCAATTTTTCTGTCAGTCGAGGATTGAGGTTTGGACCGTATTTGTTTAAAATTTCTGTAATTTCAGATTCTGAGGATTTCTTGCCTTCGTCCACTACCGATTCGCTTTCAATCACTCTGGAAATGTTGACTGCTTCCCCGTGATCACTTTTAGCTGGATCAATTCCATCTTCGCCATACATATATTGAATAATATTACCATGCGGATCCCTAACAGTCTGGTCATATTCAATTTTCATATGTTCCAAAGCATTAATCAATCTGCGCTGCATGTAGCCCGATTGTTGTGTTCTTACTGCGGTATCTACCAAACCTTCTCTTCCACCCATCGCGTGGAAAAAGAATTCCAATGGGCTGAGTCCGTCACGATAGTTTGATTTAACAAATCCCTTCGAATCAGGATTTGAATCATTGACCTTGAAATGCGCTAGCGACCTTCCCAGATATCCTTTGTTAATTCTTTTGCCTCTTATTGATTGCTGGCCCAATGCTGCCGTCATTTGACCTATATTTAGAGTGGATCCGCGAGCACCCGTAGAAGCCATGATTATGCCAGAATTGTGATCTGGAAATGCTCTATCTGCAGTTTTTCCAGCTCTATCTCGAGCCCTCGAAAGCTCGTTGACTACGTAGAGCTCTAAAGCCTCTTCTGGAGATAGTCCCCTTGTCAAAGGCAAGGAACCGTCCTCGTACTGCTTTATCAATTCGTACACTTTTTCGTAAGCTTTTTGGATTACGCCACTTATTTCTGCCCTCGTCTCATCTTTCAGCCACAAATCGGAGTACCCATACGAGAAACCATTGTGCGTCAGATAAGTCTTCAAAACAATAAGTATCGAATCCAAAAATTTCTTTGCTATATGGTTGCCGTAATCTTTGGCTATTCTATGCAATACACTGTCAGGTTCTTCTGCTCCAATGGATGCCTTGTCAATGACTCCACTAATTAATTCACCGTTCTTTATAACTACATCTTTTCCTTCACCCTTGGAGGCTTTGTTCCATTTAGAAGTAACGATAAAATTGAAGTCACTAGGAAGAAACAAGGAGAACAATTGTTTTCCCGTATAGTATCGTTTGCCATCTCTTGTTTCCTTTGGTTCAGGAAGAATACCAGTATATCCCCCTACGAGAGCCAGGTTTGCGAATTCTTCTTCAGTTAATAGCGTAGTATCTTTGGTCAGAATAAATGCGCCAGTAATAAAATCCCTAATTGCCCCTATGATCGGGCCTCCGTATCTTGGAGATATTAGTTGATCTTGTACTCTCATGAGCAATGCAGCTTCAGCTCTGGCCTCTTCACTTTGAGGCACGTGTAAGTTCATTTCATCTCCATCAAAATCTGCATTGTATGGAGGACAGACAGCGGGGTGCAATCTGAATGTTCTGTATGGAAGAACTCTTACGTAATGTGCCATTATGGACATTCTATGTAGCGAGGGCTGCCGATTAAAAATGACTATGTCGCCATCATGCAAATGCCTTTCAACCACGTAACCAGTTGACAAAGATTCTGCCAGAGTGTTTCGATCTGTGACATAATCTAATCTGATTTTCACTCCGTCTGGTCTAATAATGTAATTTGCGCCCGGAAATATATTGGGACCGTTAGATACCATGTTTTTTAATCTATCCAAATTCCAGTCAGTGATTGTCTCAGGTATCGTCAATTTCTTTGCCACATCTATTGGTACTCCAACGTCTGATATCGCCAGGTTAGGATCAGGAGATATAACAGTTCTGCTAGAAAAGTCAACTCTTTTCCCGGAGAGTGAACCTCTAAACCTCCCCTCTTTTCCCTTTAATCTCTGCGTAAGTGTTTTTAAAGGTCTTCCCGACCTGTGATGCGCCTGAGGAATGCCTGACACTTCATTATCAAAATATGTTGTCACATGATACTGCAATAGGTCTACTAAATCCTGAACTATCAAAGGGGGAGTTCCTGCTTCTTTGCTCTCTTTTAGTCTCTGGTTCACCCTTATTATATCGACTAATTTGTGTGTCAAGTCATCCTCAGATCTGATACCGGTCTCGAGAATTATTGAAGGTCTAACTGTTACTGGAGGTACTGGCAGGACTTGGAGGACAAACCATTCAGGTCTAGCAGTCTTTGGGTCATATCCCAGCAACATAAGATCCTCATCTGGAATATGCATCAATCGCTCACGAATAGTAATAGGCAGGAGACGGTTCTCACCAATATCTGTTTTTTCTACGAATATTGTAGGCTTAGTAAAGACCAATTCATACTGTTCCTTTTGACAATGCGGACAAATTTTTACTTTCTTAGCTTTCTCAATTATTTCATCTTTGATATTCTCGAGAGTGATAACAGCATACGCCGCCTTCGTCTCCCTGATCAGTTTGTACTTGTCCAATTCTTCCTTAGAGAGTTTGATTCTGTTGCATGATCTACAGGTAATGAGTAATAACTTGTGAATATCATCGACAAATGCTATATGTAATACTGGTTCTGCCAATTCAATATGTCCAAAGTGTCCGGGACATTTTGCAGAGGTATTACCACAAGTTCCACATTTTTGACCGGGTTCCAAAGTTCCGAGTCGATTATCCATTAACCCTCCTTGAACGGGCATTCCATCCTCATCGTATGTCTCTGGCGCCGTCACTTCGGCGACGCTAAATTTTCGAACTTCTACAGGTGACCAAACGCTGAACCTAATCCCGCCCAGAATTTTCATACTATCTTCCAATTTCTTATCCTCTAAACTTTATCCCTTGCCAGCAATCGAGGGGCTATATTCAAACTCATCATTTCCTGCAACAGAAGCTTAAAAGCATATGCAATAACCACGGAAGAGATCTTGGCTTTTTCTCCACAAACTCTGCAAATGTATCTCCTTTGCTTAACATCATAATATGATAGTAATCCGCACCTCTCACAAATGTTAACTTCAGCCTTATCTGATTCCTCAAGAAGCCTATCCTTGAGCATCATCGACGCACCATAAGCGATAAGACAATCTCTTTCCATCTCCCCAAATCTCAGGCCTCCACCACGCGCACGTCCCTCAGTAGGTTGTTTTGTCAGCATCTGTACTTGCCCTCGAGCCCTGCTATGTATTTTGTCGGCTACCATGTGATGTAGTTTTTGATAGTATACTACACCGATGTACACATCAGCTGGGAATTTCTTTCCAGTTCTCCCATCATACATCGTTTCTTTCCCAGTGTATTTGAAATCATATTTTTCAAGTGTGGCCTTGAGACTATCGAATTTTTCTCCCACAAACGCAGAACCATCAACTGGTTGACCACGGAGTGATGCAGCTTTACCAGCTAGTGATTCCATAAACTGTCCTACCGTCATCCTTGATGGAAACGCATGAGGATTGATCATTATATCAGGAACTGTCCCCTCTTCCGTATAAGGCAGGTCTTCTTGAGATACAAGCATTCCCACGACACCTTTTTGACCATGCCGAGACGCGAACTTGTCACCAATCTCGGGAATTCGCATATCTCGTACTCTTATTTTATACATCTTGCCACCTTCTACCGATTGTGTCATGACAACTGAATCCACAACACCGTTTTCTGAAGGTCTTACGCCTACAGATGTATCTCGACGGTACGGCCCCTTAACCTCAAATTCCTTGTATTCTTCCATGAATCGCGGCGGAGAAGTTCTACCAATAAGTATATCACCACCATTCACTATCGCCTCATGCATTATTGCACCGTCTTGTTCCAATAACCTGTATGCCTTTTCACCCCTATACCCCCTAATATTTGCATCAGGTGACGGGAGTTCAAATGTGTCCTTCATTCCGCCGGGATATTGCTTTGCTTCTGCTTCGTAAACTCTATAAAAGAAAGTCCTCCCCAAGCCTCTGTCAACGGCAGACTTGTTGAAAACGACAGCGTCCTCAATGTTATATCCTTCATATGGTAAAACTGCGACTACACAATTCTGACCTGTTGGACGGTCGTCCAATCCTAAGAGGTTTATGGCTTTGGTGGAGACAGCAGGTGTCTGCGGGTATAACATGAAATGCTGTCTTACATAAGTACTTGCATTCATCAATGGGGTGGAAAAGCCTAAGCTTTGTTTTGCCATTGCGCTTTCGTAAGTGTTTCGTGGAGATTGATTATGTTCGGGATACGGAATTATGGAGGCGCCCACACCTAAAATGGAAGAAGGAAATATCTCAACATGAGTATGCTCAGTTTGCAAAGACGGAATATCTAGAGATATAAAGCAATTCTCTTCTTCATTTGCATCTATCAATTCAATCATTCCCATGTATAACAAATCATTCCATGACAAGAACTTTTTATGGATCTTCTCTCCGACTTCCACTGACAGAATGGGCTTGCCTTCCTTGACGATGGCCAAAGGTCTCATTACTCGACCAGCGTTGCAACTAATGTGCAATCTCTTTGTAGCGCTTTCGTTCCTCGGCGAGGACAGAAAAATTCCAATATGCGGATGTATCTTTCCAGATCTGCGCATAGTCCTTAAAGTGTTTGTAAGATACGATCCATCTTCCGAATAACCAATAAGCCTTCCGTCTACAAATACTCTAGTACCACTTCTCTTTACAACATCGGTGGCCTCATCCACATGATGAACACCTAACTCAAAGAGCTTTTCGACTAACTCGGCTGCTGACACGCTAACAGATATAACAGCGGATAAAGCGAGGTTCTTTACAAGCCCACAATTAGAACCTTCTGGTGTTTCAGCTGGACATATTCGTCCGAAGTGGGTAGAATGAAGATCTCTTGCTTCAAAATTTGGTTGGCTTCTACTCAGTGGAGACTGTATTCTCCTGAGATGACTTATTGTAGACATATAATTAGTCCTATCAAGAAGCTGCGTTACACCTACTCTTCCTCTGCCCCAATTGCCGGTGGCAATAGCATTGTTTAACTTGTCTGATATTATGCCGGGCCTAACGGCAGCAGCTACAGCATTGATTCCTCGCTTTTGACCCGAACGCTCTAATTGATATTTCATATCTCTGACTAAGTTTCTAAATGCGGTTCTAAATAGATCAGCAAGCATTTGACCTGCAAATTTTATAACCTTGTTTCCGTAATGATCTTTATCGTCAGCATTAATTAATCCAAGGCGGAGCTCAATTAATTTAGAGGATGCCTCGCCTAGGAACAATGCTTTCTCGTGTCTATTCTC
>JAKEIK010000014.1 GCA_022545895.1 Nitrososphaeraceae archaeon
ATCGATTCTGGTGTTTCTTGTTTTTCTCCCAATTCAGAGATTCATTAAATGCAACTTTCATTGGAGTTTACGCACACACCAAGACAAAGGATACAAAGTAATATTTAATTACTATCTCATAAAGCCAGTTTTATGTCAGATCCACAGGGACAAGAAGAAAAAACAGTGTGCGGGTCCAGAGGAATGAATTAAACTTATTTAAAGAATGTTTTCTGTGATTAATCTTAGATAAGAGATTCTATCCCTGGCTGGTTTGGGGTTAGTAGTCAGCCAATTAGTTAGCCAGTCAAGACTGATTTACTTTCTTGATGCTCCTTCAGTTTGCTATCTTTCTTAACGGTTAAGGGATGGGACGATATATCTATAGTCCAACGCCTTCGGTAGTATATAGACAAATCGGAATAATTATCCATGTTTTTATTTTATTAGTCATTATAAACTGGGCAAAGATCTTACGTAGTGAATTGAACATTCTTTTTTTGGCTAGATCTTCAACATTCTTTGATATAGTTTCCTAAAATTGTGATATGAATTCGAATATCTCTGCTCTGCTAGTATATTTTGTACGAATGAATCTTCATAATATTGTATCAATGTCGGTTTCATATATTCTATCATTCTTTTATCATTTATCACTTTTATATTTACAAGAAAAGATAACCAATCTACGGTATTGATTATGCGAGAATAGAGTTCCTTCCTGGAGGAATCATGTTGAGAGCCTAAAGGTATTTTAGACAATTCCCTATCTAATTCTCGGAGATCCTTAAAGATAGTTTCTGTTATCCTTATCTGGTCTAATTCTTTTGAACGCTTAAAAGTGATCACTGTATAAAACAGCGCAATAGCGTAAATCACAGAAACGATTATCTGAATATAATCGGAAGAAGTTAGTATCATTTATTTGAATTAGAGAGACAGCAAACTGTTCATTATTTTGATCTCTAAATCAGGTCTTTTATTTAATCAAGACTAGAATTTGATTCTTCAATGTTATTCGATTCATCAGCGTTATTCTTATCTACTTCAGATTGTATTTCAGTTATATCAGATTTTAAATTATTTTCATATGATTGTAATTTGTTAATATCAGATTGTAATTCGTCTACATCTTCGCTGGCTGTTGCAACCAAATCGTGCAAGTCTGTGGACTGAGATTTATTTGCTTCAGATTGTAATTCAGTCATATCAGTTTTTAACTTGTTCCAATCAGTTTGGAATTTAATGGTAGAATTTCCTGTTAGATATACGTCTTGTGCGCCATTGGCAACCAATGACATCAGACCTCCCCCAGCATAAGTTATTGATATAGATGCAGAATTCACTATGACGCCAATCATTACTATTACTATAATTAGTGCTGTCCTTGTTTTAACCACATATCCTTTGCTAAAATAGAAGTATATAAGGTAGTTCCAAAATGTACTCGTTACAAAAACCAAACTTAAAGTCGTACTATTTTTAGAGATACTATCAATTTGTCATTGTAAGCGACACGACAGAATCTTATTTTTAATTTATTGCTGCAATGAAATTACTTGTAGAAATGTTAATGACCGAATTTTGGTTTTCAATTAGTAATTGTACAGTCACCCCGTGAATGTAGGCAAGACCTCAAGACTTTGGCGACATAGACCACATAGGAGAAGCAACGGTTCGTTTTCCTCGGGGTCCTCTGAATTTTCGCCCATAGCGTTCTTTAGTTTCATCTCTCCTCTCCATATTCTTTTTCACAAATATCGCAGCGTGAAAATACTAGTTTTATTTCTGTGGGGATTTGTCCGCTGGTATCTTGCATGAACGGCTACATCATTACTCCTGCTAATTAAATGAATCCCTATCTTAATACCGTCCGTCTCGACAAGGTGCGACATTCCCAATTAGGATACTCTACGAACGAGAAGTACACATTACAAAGCAATTCTGAGGGGCCAACGTAAGGGAACGAACTCGCTCCCGCCCATATATGGGGCCCCTGAGTGATTGAGTTGTTCTCCCCAATCCTCATTCGAGGGTTTTCAGGCTATGTCGAATGAATCAATCATTTTTTTGAATCCTGCTAAATGTTTTTGAAATACGTCGTCTCCAAAATGTCGTGCTCAGGCATCGTTAAAGCTACACAATTGCCGATCATTTGTTAGACAGATTTAGGGATTGGGTTACAATACTGACGGGGAGTTGGTATCAAGCCTGGCTTTAGATCTTCCAGACGTAAAATACGTAGAATAACACCAAATGGGCGCAAGTTCCTAGACCTGTATACTAAAACGTCTGAAATGTTGGAGCCTATTAGTTAGTTGAAGAAACCAAGGAGTTATGAAAGATATGAGAAGAAAAGTGATCGCTTTGGAGGATCAAAGTCACCCAAGAATCCTGTAAGCGTTGGAGAAGAATACATCGTTAACATTGAAGAAACAAGCAAGTCCGGCACAGGCGTAGCCAAAATTAGAGGCTTTGTAGTACTTGTTAATAATTCGAATCCGGGAGAAAGGGTTAAGATTAGGATTAAGCAAGTCAGTCGCAATCATGCAGTGGCTGACGTCATTGATAGTTAATGACATACAGGCGTATATGCTCTGCGAACGCAGGCATCTCCTTTTTTAATGGGCCTATCTTACATACTAGCCTTAACGCACAACGAATCATTGAACTAAGGTCCTTGTCAAGGGATCATTTGCCATTTTTGATTTTGTTGTTAATTACCTCTCTAATTTCGGCGTGGTGGTGACGGGCATGCTAAAATGATCGAACTTGACGCTTCCCGTCAAATAATATGCTTCATCCCTGCCTAGTGCTGAGACTTAAACAATTACGTTCTAGCACTATTATACTTCATTCATCTTCTTATTTTCGGCTTCATTTAATATCATATCCATTTCCTCTTTTGTGGGTTCATTTTTTCGCTCAAATTTGGCTCCCACTAAACCACTGGGTACATTGACCCATATGGAGCTTCCGTCATAATGATTGATGTATGATTTAGGAATATAGTACAGATGTATGCTTACAACTCCTTCCCTGACGACTATGAATTCATTACCAACCTTATCGACATCCCCAATGTCGACGTTGTCGCTGGTTCTAACGTGCTTATGTATTACTTCTTCCCAAGGTATTTTCAAAATTTCACCAGACTCCTGTCCTTTCATCTCCAGCCCTGGTTCTTTAGCCATTAGTGGTATCAATTCGCGGTACTGGGGATACTTGGCTTCGCGTTGTCTTGAAATATCTTTGTACTCATTTGATTCAAATTCTGCTGGTAGAGGCGGACTATCGCGCTCATATCTGTCCTTAATTTCATCTTTTGTTAACGAAACATGAAGCTTCTTTCCATCGAATTCTTCGACAAAGGATTTTGGAATGTAATAATGCTTCTTGTTTATTGTACCTTCCTTAACTTCGACGTAATCAGCAGCTATACTTTCTACTTCTCCCAAATCTTTATCATCAGCTGATTTTACTTCTTTGCCAATTACTTTATCCCATGACATACCAACTTGGTTCTGCCCTGGGCCCTTGGACGAATATGTCGGAATCGCGCTCGAGAACTGTGGATACTGTTTTTCTACAACAGACTTTCTTTCACGGTATTGTGCATTATCGAAACTAGACAACGGCAACTCTTTTTCAGATTCAAATTGTTTTACCTCGTCTTCAGTTAAAGCCAGCCAGATATTGTCTCCATCGTAACCCTGGATGTAGTGTTTTGGCACAAAATAGTACTTTTTGTCTAGAGTACCTTTTTGAATTTGAATAAAGTCTGTGGTAACTGCCTTTACCTTTCCGACCTTTTTATCGTCACTTGTTTTAACATCTTCATCAATGGATTTGTCCCATGAAAGTATGTCTACCATTTTTATCAATCTAAATTACGTTAGCATATGATTTATTGATTGTAGTCTTTATATGAAATGGATTACATTGTTTAGGTAATGGTCGAGGATAGTCTGGAGGGCCCCACAGTTCTATGGGGAGAACTCAAAGGCAAGAAAGTCAAATCGAATGATGGAAAGGATTTAGGAGACATCGACAAAATATCTCAAAAGTACATTAAACTCGAGAA
>JAKEIK010000110.1 GCA_022545895.1 Nitrososphaeraceae archaeon
CATCCATTCTGAAACGTTTTGTGTCGTATTGCAGGAGAGTCAAAATATCATGATTGAGCTCATCAACTCTTTGGACATCATACTTTGATTTTCCAAGTTTGCTCTCTTTGCAAAACGGGCTGCCTAAATCTACAAGTTTTTTCAGAATCTTCTGAATACGCGGAGTCAATCCAGCGAATAGTTTATCCAGGTCATCTACTGTAAGCTCTTCCTCGAACGAATCCAAAAGCGCATCATATTGATGCTTTTCATAACCTATCTTCTCAGCGATTTGCTTCTTTATTTCTATCATTTTCTTCAAGTGGGGTGCATACATCATGAAATCAGATTTTTCTCTCGCCGTCCTCCATGCCATGTTGCCCCTTATGCTCTCCAGAGATTCTGCTTCTGTCAACTCTTTGGGTATCTTCATCTGCTTGGTTATTTCCCTGTTGAGTACTCGTAGAATGCCCTTCTCCAAATCGCTAAGGTTATCTAGCTTCTTCGCTGACTCAACAAGACCAACAAAATCTTTGTTTAGGAGAAGATCCTTATGCAGCATCTGAAGCTGAGAATCGGCCACTCCCCTTTCTTCCGTTCCTTTCCTAGGCATATAAGTCTCAAAGTCCCAAGACATTAGAGACATGGCGTGGTTTAGCGACCACATTGGTTTGTAAGCGTCGAGGATCTGATTCATGACACGGTTCTCGCATCTCATATCGTCACACCTGCCATGAACTCAACCGCATCGGTCTATTAATCATTGCTACTGGATTTAGTATCAAATTCAAAAGTTGATTACGAAAACATGAGAAAACAATTCTATGTTTATGATGCGTTATATTCATTTTGTAAAATAAAAATCAAATAAAATAAAAATACCAATTACTTCTTTGAAATCCATTGCAAGTCCAAGTGAAGCTCAAGCTTATTGTTTTCTTTGGCATACAGGAATTTGAAACCAATTGGGTTAACTGGTTTTATTAGATGTTTATCCTTCGAGGGAAGAATTTTTGTAATTTCTACTGTGTTGTTCTGTAATGATCTTCCAAGATCTACCAAAAGTTTACCCAATTCTCCTTTATCAGCATCATCCTTCTTGTATCTGTAAATCGCCTTATGTGTCTCACGATAATTTTCCAATACTTCCATCATTTTAATCCAGTGCACCATAGATTGTTTAATTTCATTTCTACCCTTCTCGGTCAATGCATAATGCTTTCTATCCGGACCGTCTTCTCTGAATTCCCTTCTACTAGTAACCATTTTGTTTGATTGGAGCTTATCTAAAGCTGGATAGATTGTTCCTGTCTGTGGTTTCCAATATCCGGAAAATCTTTTTTCTAGTTCTCTTATCAGCTCATATCCATACATAGGCCTTTCTGAAAGAAGTAACATCAACCATAATGAAACTGCACCAGCTCTCATCCCTTTATTCCTAGCTTTAGACATTGGTTATGATTAAATTTGTAAATTAGTATTATATATTGATGTTGGACACTAATTTAGCACTGACTAATATTGAATTAAGATATTGAATTAAGATAATGTAACTTTTACAAACCATATCCATAATAAGACAGCACTTGACACATTCTCATTTGGTCCTAATTAATTTTGTTAAGTAATATTTAATAGTATAATTCCTACTTATGTAGATTGACCACCTATGGTGAAGCACGTAAAGTGGGTTACACGAGAAAAGGCCAAGGTCGATAGAATAGCGAGCCCTGCCCTTTATGCTTTCAGCAAAGATAAGGGAGATATTAAGGAAAGGAGGTCTCTTTGATATAGCCTTGTATATTTTTATGGATAGGTTGCTCCACTAGACCAAACTACCCATTGATATTTCCACTATGATGGTATTACGGAAATGGCAAATCAAATATTCCAAGAAAAAGACGAAATCTTCTCTGATATATCTGAGAACAGGGGCGATATTTACAATTACATTTTGCTTAATCCTGGTACTTATTTGAGAAAAATTTTCAAAGATGTCGGATTGGCGATGGGAGATACTCAGTACCATCTCTCGGTCCTGGAAAGAAAAGGATATGTTAAATCCAGGAAGCTTGGTAAGCATAGACACTACTATCCAATGTCAGTAAATAGTGGACAGGATGAACTAATCTTAGCATTGTTAAGACAGGGAACGACTAGAGATATTTTAGTTTATCTAATAGAAAATATTGGGCCCACACAAAGTGATCTCTCTAATTTTAAACATTTCTCAACACCGACGATTTACTGGCACATGAAAAAGCTCATTAGCTCAGGTGTTGTTGTGAGTTTCAAGGAAGGCAATGTAATACGATACTATGTCAGAGATATATCTAGCTTGACAGAATGTATAAGAAGATATATGCCTGATACATGGATGAATCTAGCCAGTAAATTTGCCTATATGTATTCAAATGTTACAAAAAAGATCTTGTCTGGAAAACAAAATAATAATAATAATATTAATGCTAGTTCTATTCTTGTGAATGTTTGTAAGAGGTAAACGCTTATCCAAAATACGACTAACTAGTAATTATTTGATATTTCTACACTCTGCGGTCGGACCAAAAGCTAAAAGTACCATCTTCATATGATGATTGTAACTTTACATCACTTTCATGTTTCTACTTGTTTCATTCCGTGTTTTTTCCAACATAATTATTATGGATGCTATTCACTAGTATTTGCGCTCTTCTCTACTACGGTAGTAAAATTGTTATTTGTTTTGGGATTTTGACTTGAAGTACTTTTTGCTCCCGATTGGTCCCTTGGTTAATATTTGAGTTTTCTAACTGGATTTCGTTCTCCGAAAGTATAAATCATGTAGTGATTGCAGCCAATGCAGCTTCACAATAACCGCAGTCAGAAAAAATTATCTACATAATAATGTATCTACACAATAATGTAAATAGAATTACAGGCTTTTCC
>JAKEIK010000111.1 GCA_022545895.1 Nitrososphaeraceae archaeon
CAATGGCTTCTATGCGTCAATACCAGTGTGATAAATGCGGAAAGGAATTGTCTAGCTTGGCTGAGTTAGACTATCACAAGATTAGTAAACATACTGGACAGCTTAAACCATAGTTATTTGCGTATATGTTGATAATCTCGAATTCTAAGTAGTAGTTGATCAAAAAAACTGCTGAGATTACCAAGGTTTAGTAAAAAAAACTGTCTCAGTCCCGTAAATATATTCTGATAGATAGTGTCATTAATATTCCGGCATACCGCCATAGGGACCAGCTGGTGGCTGGCCACCCATCGGTGCAGCTGCAGATATTATATTGTCTATCCGTAATATCATACACGCTGCTTCTGTCGCAGAATTTATGACTTGATTTTTGACTGTAAGCGGTTCATATATATCCCTACTCGACAAGTCTGCAACTTTTCCTTTAAATACATCTATACCATACCTTGTCTTGCTAGCCTCCTTACTTTTAGTTCGCAATTCAGCTTGTGTATCTATTACAGACATCCCGGCGTTTTCTGCCCAGGCCAATGGAATAGATTCTACAGCATCAGCATATCTTTCAGCAGCAAGCTGTTGTCGGCTTCCGAGGGAAGCTGACCACTCTCTCAACTTTCGAGAAACAATTGCTTCCGCTGCGCCTCCACCCACAACAACGTACGGATATTCTATCGCGCATTTGACAGCCATAAGTGCGTCATGAATGGACCTTTCCGCTTCATCTACAAGTCTCTGAGAACCACCACGTATTAGTATAGTAACTGATTTGGGATTCTTGCATCCTTCAATGAATACCCATTTGTCAGTTTCTATTTTACGTTCCTCTACCAGCTCGGCAAGTCCAATATCATCTTTAGATAGCTCATCTGTATTAGTAACTATCCTAGCCCCTGTAGCTTTAGAAAGTTTTGACATATCGCTTTCTTTGATCCTTCTGACCGCAATTATTCCTTCCTTAGATAGGTAGTGTTGAACTATATCGTCTATTCCTTTCTGACAGAGTACAACGTTAGCTCCTGTCGCAGAAATTCTGTCAACCATGGACCTGAGCATTCTTTCCTCTTCATTAAGATAATTTTGCATTTGGTCCGGTGAATTAATATTTAGTTTGGAATCTGACTTTGTTTTCTCGATTTCCAATGCAGAATTAAGCAGGACAATTCTAGCTCCTTGAATTTTCTTCGGCATTCCGGCGTGTGAAATCTCCTTGTCTATTGCTATGCCCTGTACGAGTCGAGTATCACGAAGAGAACCACCCGTTTTTTTCTCTACTTTAATGTCGTCTATATCTATTTTGAATTTATTTTCTTGTGATTTGTCGGCCACCTTCAAAGCAGCATCAATTACAATAGCTGACAACACTTGAGAGTTTGTAATCACCATTTTAGATGCCAACGATGTCATCACAATTTTGTTCAAAAAAGACTTATTCTTGGGGTCTATTTCGATGGATATTTTTTTAAGATATTCGATGGCGTTCTTTGAGGCCGCTCTGAAACCGTCCACAATTATTGTAGGATGGATATCTTTATTGAAAAGTTCTTCAGCATTTTCAATCAATGCACCAGCAAGGACGACAACGGATTTGGTTCCATCTCCTGCTTCGCTATCTACAGATTTTGCGACTTCCACCAGTATTTTGGCTATGGGGTGCTCGATGTCTATTTCCTTCAAGATTGTAGCGCCATCACTAGTAATAGTCACATCGCCGCTAGAACCCACTAGCATTTTGTCCATACCTCTTGGGCCTAGGCTAGAACGAATAACTTGGGTAATTAATTTTACAGCTGCAAAGCTATTCTTTTGAGCATCTTTACCTTTTGTTTCAGTTGTACCTTCCTTTAAAAGTTGAATAGGAATTCTTTCTTGTTGTTCTTGTCTAGACAAGATTATCCCTCCAAGTTTTGGCTATTGTCATAATTGTTATAAAAATTTTTTCAAATTAGAATCGCATTCCATATCCTGGTGTTAGAAATTATAATTTAGCAGAGAAAACTGGTACCAGCTGAAGAGTCCATGACTAATGAAGGACACAGACTCTCCCGCCAGGAAATTGGTCTTACAAACAGTTCCGCAATCGTAAAAATCAAATTTATATTTATATTTTTTTATTTTGGAAAGATATAATATTTGATGGGTATCATCTTGAAAGTAGCCTATTTTCACTATACGGTTTGAGAAAAACTTCAACTACCAGTAACGTTGACACTATAGTACTTGCTTGTTAGAAACACTAAAACTTGATTTCAGACATAATATTTACTATCGTCGGAAAGAAGGGTTGGGTATCCGACATCTGTATTAGATCATAGTTATCTTACCAATTTTTCAAGGCCGTCATTTTATATGTAGTTGAGCTGTTTATTATTCTGAAGGTCAGCCATATTCAAATTCTGACTCTTATTTGCAGATGGTAGTTTGTCCTTTAACACGAACTGTTTTATTGAATGGTTCCTATTTTTCATTTATGATACAAACCCAAGGTTTTGCATCTTCACAAAGTATAGGTTCACTGACTGATGAAATCAATAGATGGATGGTGAGTAATACACAGGGAATGGACACTAAATTTAGACTAATAGACATAAAATATGCTTCAAGTGCCGAATCGGACGCGAGCCATAGTCATGTCAATTATTCTGCACTTGTCGTATACGAAGTGGGAGAAATTAAGAAATCAGATGATTCCGCAGAACCGCTGGACGCTTCTGGAGTAAAATAGAATCCAGTAGCTAGAGGTAGGTCCACCATCTTTCAGAACGGTATATTCGGAGGTATGCTCCGGATATGTCAATCTGATAAGACCACTTATGGCGATGTAACTATCTTTATATAGTAACCATAATGTAATCCTGTTTATGAGCATAGGAATAATTTTGGGTTATGGAATCTTTGGCATTCTGGCATTATTGGTCGTTCTGAATTTCCAATCAGTATTTTCTCAACAGAACAATACGATTATTATTGAAACACCGGCTAAAGTACTTCCTATTTATAAAGAATCTAAGGGGAGTATATTGATTACACGGGATGGAGCATTCGAAGGACCGTTCAATACTACTTATAGTGTGACAGCCAACCGTACAGACTTCGCTGCTATCGGAGAATTAATAAAGTCAGCAATTGTGAGGGACTTTGATAAAACACCTACTATAGGCTACATAAAAACTCCTACGCCATTGAAAGGTTATTTCAATTCTACTATAGAAGCAAATTTAACTGCTAGTCCATACGCAACGATAGATCAGATCAATAAGCAAATTTTAGAGCATTATACATTTGCCCAAGACATTGCTTTGAAATCAGGGAAAGTGAATGAGATTAGATGCGTCTTTGGTGATCAACTCATTGACTTCAAGTGTGAAATATTTCCCGCTTTTGAACATCTTAGATCAAATGTGATGAACGACGCTTACTTCAGATGATAGGTGAGCGACGGATGATTTTTTTCGTTTAATTCGAATGGGAAGTACCATATCCAATAATACAATTCCAGCCAAAATAGTTCGTCAATGTAAGGAAAAACTAGCAAGAATAATTTAGTCAATTTTTTTCCTCCTATGTATAATTATAATTGAGAGTTGCAAGGATGACAATGAATTCAAAAATTATGTTAGGAGTATTCGCAGTGATTACTCTAGGAACGACGTTACTAGCCTTTCCCCTACAGCAGCAAGCAATGGGAGCAGATGAAAGCGCTAGGAGATGTCCATGTCCTAAAGCGCCTCCTGCAATCACAGGTGATAACGTCTACGTAGCATGGTGGACAAATAAGACAGGAAATGACGAGGTTCTCTTTCGAGCATCTACTGATGCAGGAAAAACTTTAGGAGATAAGATAAATTTGAGCAATACGACTGATGCTGACTCAAGAGACGTAGAGATAGATTCAGATGCAAACAGTGTAGTAGTCACATGGTGGGAGACGAATGAGACAAGTAATATTCCAGTTATGAGAGTTAGTGATGATAACGGAAAGACATTCGGACCATTGTTAAATCTTGCGACTAATGGAACATTAGGTGAATCACCCAAATAAAAGTTCGTGAATATACTGCAATCTTTTTTACTCCCTTTTTTTATGATTATTATAACCAATCATTTCTTAGAATCAGACAATCCGTATATTATTGAGTTGGAGAGATAGAGTAAGCAAATATTCATTCAAGGATATTGGGAAATGATCAAGATTTAAAGATTAACGTCCAGAACAAAGGGAGCTCAAACCCCTGCTCTGGACTGAATGAGTAACGTCCGTTACTAAATCTATCATCAGATTAAAACTGGTTTCAAGGAACAGACAGGGAATACCTTTCTGCGACTTAGAATAGCCAACTTACCACACCTAAAATACCAGCTATAATTACTGCCCCAACTACCAATGGATAGAAAGCATTGAATATGTTCATGACATTACATTGTACTTGATATCTTAAAGCAGTTTATCATACCGTAAAATCATTATCTAATTATCATTGGATATTTTCCTAAAGGCTGTTAGTATCTAGTTTGCGAAAAAAATCTAGATTCATCGCTATTGAGCGACTAGTCCGATTTTTTTATCGAGTCAAAGAATCCGTAAGGGAAACCAAGCAAATGGATGTCTATCTGATACATGAGGAGTTAGTCTTGAATAGGAAGCCTGTTACGGAGCCAGAGGTGGTTATAAGAAGGCCGTTAAAACCAGGACGGAGATAAGATACCGCTCAAATGAGAAGAAATCGAGAGTACAAAACAGTCCTATGTAAAAGAACAAGTGATTATAAAGAAAAAGCCGATGACGGAAACCCAAAGTGTGATTGAAGAAGTTACGAATGAAAAAAATACTAAAGGATAGTGCTCGCTGTGTTCATCATATCAAGTCGTCCCTGATGCTATCCCTTCATAACACCTATTGCAAAGCCGGCGGCAAGTCCTCCAGTCAGAGGAATGCCTAGATTTCCAGCAATAGTCGAGATTTGGCCGGTGTCTGTCAATGAATGTGCGAGCGTTGAAACCATTCCTTGTGACATTGATTGAATTTTATCCCAATTTACACTTATCAGGTTTTGTGATTGGAAGTACATTAGAGTTGCAAAGAAGATACCGACTATTACGGCTAGTATCTTAAATATCCGTTTAAGAGCGAATCCAGCAAGAAATCCAATAAGACCTCCGGAACCGATTGTGAATAACGTTGGAGCAACAGCCTCTAGTGACAATATTACTAGTTGAAAGTTGTAGCAGATATTTATAGCTGTTGTAATATGTCTCTACATCTATGCCATCCAAAGGTTAACGTTTCTGTATCAAATCACATCAAAAAAGTGAATCACTCTAAACTCCGGCTATCAGTTTTCGGACACACACTGGCTACTGGCCAATGAAACTTTAGGTATCAGATTCGCTGGGCTTTAGCCACTCGCACCGTCAGTGCCTGCAGTTGCCAATCCACCCTTTCCGCCAGCACCACCGATGCCTGTTCCGCCGACTCCTCCAGGACCAGCCAATCCGCCAGCAGCACTACCACCGTTTCCTGTTACACATGCAGAAGTTCCGCCGGTACTAGATTGACAAGCCGAGCCGCCAGCAGCACTACCGGCCAAGCCAAAATTACTTCCACCACCACCACCAGCTCCACCAGCACCTCCGCTACAGCTGGCGCCAACACATCCTACTCCGGGGGCTCCGCTAGAACCTCCAGCTCCTCCAGTCCCACCAGCTCCTGTCGAATCACTAATACCGTCAACCCCTGGGAGAGCAATAACAATGCCTCTGCTTCCTTCGGTACCTGGAACCCCATTTGTGCTAGAACCCGGGCTACCATTGGTACCGGTGCCAGAGCTACCATCCGAACTAATTCCATCATTTCCTGTGCCTGCGGCTCTCGTTATTGCTTGAATTTTACTCTTGATAGTGTTCTTCACAGACTTGACTTTTACATTCCTTGCATCGGCTGATTGATGATCAAATGCTAACGGGACGGTTAAAACGCCCGCTATCAAAATTGCAGAAACTACTGTTACAATTGCATATTCCTTAAATGAAGACATAACAGTAATCAAGTAGAAATCTTAATTATTTAAGTGTCACGAATCTCAAAAGTTCCTTGCGTGACCCTGCCCTTGCCCTTGCCCTTGCCCTTGACATGAAACAGAGAAAAAGAATAAACGTTAGTTATTTTTCAGCACTGCGGCACTGTAAAGTCGTACCCTAATACTGGTATCAATCTCACAATCATTTATGAAGGTAACTAGTCCTGCCGTGTTTAATAAATTACATCTGAGGCCCTTATGTCTATTCCATCATTTATCAATTCATTTCTGGTCTTTCGATCGAATAGGTTCATTAGCTGGTCCATTTATGACCTGGCCTGTGGGTCCAGAGAATCTAGAACCATGACAGGGACAATCGAACGATTTTTCCAAACCATTCCAAGCCACAATGCATCCAAGATGGGTACAAATAGCTGAATAGACGTGTAGTTCACCTTCATTATCTCGATATGCTGCCACCTTCTCGTCGTCCAGTACGATACCATCCAGGGGCGATAGTGCATCCAGACTTTTAGAAGTTCTTTTTTTAGTAACCATGGTCTATCTGTGCTCCTTTTATGTTCTATTTTCCTGCTTGGATCATAAAGACTCGTCCAAGGGTTTTTTTTACCCAATATTTGATCTGAAAGGATCATTCCTGCAATTGTTCCGTGAGTAATCCCATTTCCCGAATCACCGGTTGCTATGAAGACGTTCTTGTCGGGGCCTGGATTAATTCCAATGAATGCTAACCCGTCTGCAGGTTCCATGACCTGACCTGACCAACTGTACAGTAGAGGTCCCTCAACAGGAAATCTATTTCTCGTCCAATTGTCGAGTCTTTCAAATCGTTTCTCAAATTGCTTTTTATCTCTGATACTTCCTGTTTTGTGATCTTCGCCTCCAACGATCAACAAATCATAATTATCATTGTCTTGGTATTTCTGAGTTCTCACATAGTGATATGGTTTAACGCTCTCTTTGGATTTCTGATTTCCTGTATCCCAGTAAAGACCTTTTGGAATTGAATCCTTTGGTATGTTAGCTGCTATCGCATAAGTCCTGTAGGGCTGTTGCTTATCGTATATCTTGCTAATTTTATCGACTATGGGAGCATTTGTAGCTAGAACAATATGTGTTGTTGTAATTTTAAATCCATCTGAAGTTGTTACTACACCTTTTCCTTCTTCAAACTTGATATCTTGAGCATGAGTCTCGGTGAAAATATTTACCTTAAATTTCAATGTGAGGACTTTGGCAAGTCCGGCGAGGTATAATAAAGGCTGGAATTGGGCTTGGTTCGGAAAGCAAATGCAAGGACCTATGTCGCGAAGCACTGGCAATTCCTCCATAAGTTTCGCATCGGGGATTCCGGCCCTATGAATAGCCACTAACTCTTTATTTAATGACTTTTTGTCATCAGTAGGATCAAGAAATAGATAACCGTTCAGTCTTTCAAAATCGCAATTAATCCCTTCGGTATTGACTACCGACTCAATGAGATTTATGGCAGCCGTATGGCTTTCAGCGGCCAACCTTGTACCTTCTAGTCCATGTCTTTTTTCTAAATTATAGTACCTGTCGTCGAGGGCATGTGTTATGTGTGCTGTGGTGCGACCAGTTTCTCCACTCGCAATATAGCCGTCATCCAACAAAGCAACAGCCTTCCCTGACTTTGAAAGCAGGTACGCGGTAGTC
>JAKEIK010000112.1 GCA_022545895.1 Nitrososphaeraceae archaeon
GAAATAGTATAATAGATAAAATAGAAAAAGATTCTCTCCGTTTTCATGAGTTTGCTATACAAAATGACAACCTGCTATTGCATAAATGAATGCAAGTTGCTCCACTCAAGAGATTAGAAAGATATAATCCTAAAATACTGCTGACTAATGATATTATAATAAATTAAAATAACTATAAAAATGCGAAAAATATGAGAGATTGTTCCTTTATTTGGAGCTTGAGGAATTCTTTAACTCATACTTTTCAAGCGTAGGTTGCGTGGGCTTATAGGTTACCGATAGGATGTCTCCAACAGCATAATTGCAATTTGAGATCACTCGTGGTATACTGTCTGATGGCTCAACAACACATTCGTTATCTTTCTTCAGCTTAACAGGAACATCCTCAGTAATGGCTTTACTAAACAAATTTTTTGCAGATGAACCCAACAACGCTAGTATAATAACTATTCCTGCAACAATGAAAATTAGTGCTAACTTCCACATTGAAATGTTTTGAAAGCTCAACGTATAATATTTATGACTGATATATATTAACGTGTGGTAAATTTGATTATATCATACCCTAATTATACCGGTAACATCAAATAATAAATTTTTGATTGGATCTTAAACGATAAATGCTAATTGGTCTGTAGAGTACTACTTTACAATTATTACCGTAGATTTTGAATAATGGACAAGTTTGTACGAAGTACTACCCAGCAGAATATCCTTAGAAGAATAACGGCCTCTGCTACCCACAATTACAGTATCCACATTTTCTCTATCTGCAATCTTCAATATTTCTTCACTTGGATTTCCTCTGGCATGTATGGTTTTTACCGATGTTAATCCTAAGGACTTGGCTCTAGCTTCATACTTCTGAAGAATTTCTTTACCAGTCATTTCCAATTCTTTGGAAATGGAATAGCCTACATTGCCAAACTCTTCGACTACGTGGACGATCTGTAATGGCATCCTGCTATTACGAGCAAGCAAACACGCATATTGAAAGGCTTTGTTCGAAATTTTAGAATCATCAACAGCAACAAGAATTTTTTGAAATGTATCTACTTTCAACAAATACCACCAGTAATCTCCTGACGTATTCTTCTATAATTATTATGCGAATTGCTTTTGATCTGTTCTGAAATTAATGACTGTTCCAAGCGAGCTTCTTATTATGTATTACAGGATTATCATATGCGAGATTATACAACTGTAATAAATGCAGTGTAAGGAATCGTCTTCACAAGAAATATAGACAACGTGATTTGTACCGCCTAGGTACTAGTATAATTGACTGGTGAATTGAATCGAATTTCAACGGATATGATAGACTAGTTAGGGAAATACTAACTTTGGCTAAAGAGGGGATAAGGAAAAAAGATATAATTGACAGATTCTCTCTATCGGAGCCACAAGTTAGAAGAATTACGGCAGAATTAGTTAGCAAGGATTTATTGAGATATCATGATGCTATGAGATCTTATATGACCACAGCAAAAGGAATCTTGTACCTTAGGAGAAAATCTGATCGACCTAAGAAAATACTCGTAGCAGTTGATGGTTCCGAATCATCATTGAGAGCAGCAGATTACGCAATTCAATTAGCCGCTAAGGAGGATAATGCTCTTGTGGTCCTGTTGAATATTTTGGGCATAAGCACAGCAAAACAAGTAGCGTCTTCTATTATTCTCGCACCAACTTTTGGTTTGAAAGAGTATGAACGATATAAGAGAGAAGCCAAGAAATGGTTAGATGAAATAAGCAAGCGATTCGAA
>JAKEIK010000113.1 GCA_022545895.1 Nitrososphaeraceae archaeon
ATAAAGTATGCTGATTGTTGCATAGGTCTTGAAAAATTTGAGAACCGTTCATAAGAAAATTGGTCACGTTATTCGACCATCTTGAGGGTATCACTGACGGTGATTATCCCAATGACTTCTCCTTTTTCACTCACCAGAACGCATTTGGTAAACCGTACCAATGGTATCAGTGCTTTTGCCGGGGTCGAGAGGTCCACTATCGGAGGCGGAGGTTCCATTACGTCTACAATAGGCATACGAAGAAAATTCTTTTCCTCTTTCTCTATTATATTGCGAGCAAGAACGTCTTCGCTCAGAAGGCCCACAACCTTTGGTCCGTCAAACACTGGAATTTGGCTTATTGAATTCTCTCTCATCTTTTCTATAGCTAAATGTAGTGTCTCGTGCTTTTGAACAGAAATAACTCTCATTCGGCAAATGTCTCTAGCTTTTAATGCAGTCTTACCTTCCTGAGTACTAAGAAGTTCAAAAATTTTTTTTGCAGTATCGTAACTTGGTTTACATCTTCCTGACTCAATCTGGTTGATCATAGAGGTACTAACTCCCGCTAAAGAGGCAAGTTCGCGTTGGGTCATACCAAGTTTGGTTCGAGCCTGTTTGATATAATCTATTCTTGGTAGCATTTATATGAATTATTTACGTTATTACAGTTTTTATATTAATCTAAATAGGAAATGTTTTGTCCCTGAACTTCCTTGCTCGAGTCGGAAAGGATACTGCGATCTGGTTGTTTTTATGTTTACTACCCAAGATGAATTCAAGTTACTAGATAAGGAGATTATTTTTCTTAGTCTTAACCAATAATATACAGTTTACTTTTGCATATAAATAGCTGAACTGCAAATGTGATCGTGTGACGGCTTCCGGGAGTGAGTGTAATTATCTATAGAATAGTACTACTTTGATCGAAGACAAATATGTAAAATTAAGATTAAGGAAACAAATAGACAATGTTTTTTTCGGAATCATGTAGTGCGCTGTTTGATAACCTTATATTATGCTCATCCCAAAAAAAACCCTATTGTAAATATGAGTCAAGACACCCACCCAGCTAAGTGGGATTCAGTCAGGAAGTACAAACTTACTAAGATCATAAATCAGTTATCCGCCATTACTGGTCACGGAACAGAATTAGTTACAGTCTATATTCCTCCAAGAAAGCCAATCTTCGAAATAGTTGCCCAGCTGAGAAATGAGGCTGGAACGGCATCAAATATCAAATCTGATTTGACTAGGACGCATGTCCAGGATGCACTAAGTAGGACTATAGAGCATCTCAAACTTTTCAAAGAAACTCCGGAAAATGGTCTAGCAATCTTCTGTGGTGCTATTCCAAACAGTAAAGGAATAGGTAATGAAAAAATTGAATTATATCCTGTTAATCCTCCTAAGCCAATTCAAATTAATCTCTATAGATGTGATGACCATTTTTGGACAGAACATATCAAAGAAATGATGAAAGATGACCGAGTAATAGGCTTGCTCGCTATTGACAACCAGGAAGCAGGATTGGGAATATTGACAGGGGATCGTTGGGAAGCTATAGACAGCATGACTTCCGGAGTTGCAGGAAAGCATAGACAGGGTGGCCAGTCAGCAAGGAGATTTGAAAGACTTCGTGATAATGAGTTAAATGAATACTACCGTAGAGTAGCTAGCCATGCATACAAGGTTTTCATTGAACAGCACAAGGTAAGCGGTCTAATTGTGGGAGGTCCTGGACCCACCAAGGAGAATTTTCTCAAAGCGGAACACCTAGACTATAGGCTTTTAAATAATATAATTGCCACCATGGACTGTTCATATTCGGGGGATGAAGGGATAAGGGAAATCGTGGACAAGCTGAACTCTCAAGGGATCTTATCGGACTATCGACTTATGGAAGAGAAGAAATTGATGAAAGAATTCATGACGGAAGTATACTCGGGGAAGGGATTGGCCATATATGGACTCCAAGATGTTTTGAAATCACTCGAAAGTGGAATAGTTGGCACTCTTATGATGATTGACGAAATCCCTTTTGTTAAAATCGAAGCTAAATGCAGCAGATGTGGTAACGTCAGAAATAAGTATGTTGAGAGGATGAATTTAGTAAATACAAAGCAATTGACAATGTCGGAGCCGTGTCCAAACTGTGGGGCTACCGACTCTACTATATCAGAGAAGGATATAGTAGATGAGCTTGAAGAGCTGTCACAAATGACTGGGACAAGAATGGAAGTGATTTCTTCCAAAACAGAGGAAGGTATTCAATTAGCAAGCCTGGGAGGCGTAGGTGGAATCCTTCGGTTTATGCCAAGATAATAATGAGCTTTTCAGGAAAAAAGGAAACAGTTGAGAATATACCCAGCTCTCTCTAGGCTGGAGGCAATGCTGATCTTATTTTTTTAGATAGTTCCTCCAATTCTTCCTCTTTAGCAGGTCGCCTTAAGGGCCATCTGCCATTCATATTCTGCTGGTTTGTGAATCTGGGAATAATGTGGACATGGACATGCGGTACTATTTGGTTTGCAGCTCGTCCATTATTTTGGCCAATATTTAGACCTTCTGCTTTTACTGTCTTCGAAATTGTCTTTGCAATTAAAGAGACAATGCAATATAGTCTTCCAACTTCGGCATCAGACATTTGGAGAATGTCTTCAGAATGCTTTTTTGGGATCACTAAAGTGTGCCCAATGGTAAAAGGATATCTATCCAAAAATGCAAGAAATGAAGAATTTTCATACACCAGCGAAGCTTTCAAGACACCTGAAACAATTGAACAAAAAATACAAGAATTTGTTTTCATATCATCTTGTAAAAATACCACAGTAATTCATGATTTAATCTTTTAGATGCTAATGCATCCGCGGTGTCGCGACTTTTAAATACACCAGAATTTGTCTTACATAGTGAATGCCAGAAACAATCGAGCTAGATCATTTTGAACTAAGTTTCACATTTAACTGTCCTAAATGCGATTACAAAAATGAAGAAATCTCTGCCCGTGACATCGCAAATGGAAATGCAGAATGTGGAATGTGTGAAACATTGTTTAAAGTTGAGGGGATTGATGGGATTAAAGTAATAGCAATTTTGGACTAAAGACCATCATGGATTTACTAATACCTCAAGATCTTAAATAATTAAAATATTAAAATATAGTATTTTTCTTGATATACTGAATTGTTAGTTAGCAGAACAGTTGTAGATGGACCTTCCCGGGCTCCTCACAGAGCCATGTATAAGGCAATGGGACTAAATGACGCTGATTTGTCAAAGCCAATGGTTGGAGTATCTTCGACGTGCAATGAAGCTACTCCTTGTAACATCCATCTTGGACAACTCGCTCAATTTGCAAAGAAAGGCGTTAAAGACTGTGGGTGCACTCCAAGGGAATTCACAGCCATTTCAGTTTCTGATGGTATAGCAATGGGCCACGAAGGAATGAAGGCCTCATTGGTTAGTAGAGAAGTCATTGCTGACTCTATAGAACTCATGATGAGAGCTCATCGATATGACGGACTCGTTGGTATTTCTGGTTGTGACAAAAGTTTGCCTGGAACTATGATGGGCATGGCCCGAATAAATTTACCCTCTCTCTTCGTTTATGGCGGAACTATATTGCCTGGGATATGGAACGGGAAGGCGGTCACAGTACAGGATGTATACGAAGCCGTCGGGGCATTTGACGCTGGAAAAATGACTATTGAAGAATTAACAAGCCTGGAAAATGTGGCCTGTCCTTCTGCGGGTTCATGCGGAGGAATGTATACAGCAAATACAATGGCATGTGTTAGTGAGGCATTGGGGATCGCATTGCCGGGAAGCGCTGGTCCACCTGCTGAAAGCGTCAGACGCCATCAGATTTGTTACGAAACTGGAAAAAAAATATTCGATCTCCTAGAGAATAACATCCGACCAAAAGATATCCTTACATTTGAATCATTTGAAAATGCAATCACCATCGTAAACTCAATAGGAGGTTCTACGAATGCGGTATTACACCTGATTGCAATATCTAAAGAAATGGGAGTAAAACTAACTCTACGAGATTTTGAAAGAATACGCAAACGTACGCCTCACATCGTGGATATGAGACCTGGGGGACTATATGTAATGGTTGACCTTGACAGAGTTGGTGGTGTTCCTCTCATTTTAAAAAGTTTACTAAAACAAGGACTTATTCATGGTGATGCACTAACAGTTTCTGGAAGGACTATGGAAGAAAACTTAGAGATGGTCGAGTTTGGAACGAATTCTGGAGAACCCGTAGTAAAGAAATTCGAAAGACCCATACATCAGCAAGGAACGCTCAAAATCCTTTACGGTACACTTGCACCTGAGGGCGCAGTGATAAAAATAGCTGGTCTGGAAAGTACGAAATTTGAAGGACGTGCTAAAATATTCAATTCAGAAGAGGAAGCATTTAAAGCAATTTCACTACAAAGGATCAAGAAAGGCGATGTTGTCATAATTAGATACGAAGGCCCGAAAGGTGGACCAGGAATGAGGGAAATGTTGGCTGTTACTGCAGCTTTGGTTGGACAAGGATTGGGTACTGAAGTGGCGATCGTAACTGATGGCAGATTTTCCGGAGCGACTAGAGGTATTATGATAGGACATGTTTCTCCTGAAGCTATGACCGGAGGACCAATATCGCTAGTGAAGAATGGAGATAGAATCATGATTGATTTGACTAAAAGCAAAATAGATCTCATGGTCTCAAAAAAGGAACTTGCACGTCGCAAAAAAAGTTGGCATCCAGTTAAACCACGATACAAGACAGGAGTGTTGGCAAAATTCGCCCTCCTTACTAGGTCTGCTTCCGAAGGCGCTGTGACAATTCCAGTAAATTGAACAAGGAATTAGATGTTCACTAGTGAACAACGGGTTCGGCATTAGATTATTACGCAATAT
This sequence comes from Nitrososphaeraceae archaeon, assembly GCA_022545895.1. Classification (GTDB taxonomy): domain Archaea; phylum Thermoproteota; class Nitrososphaeria; order Nitrososphaerales; family Nitrososphaeraceae; genus TA-21. The sequence goes on from JAKEIK010000113.1 coordinate 4,900, forward strand.
TGATTATTGGCGACTCTTAATAACAAGAATATCTCGATGACAATTATTGAAAACTTGGTTGTAGACACTAAACATTAGTGCCAATGAGTCAATTATAATAGCCTTGAATGAGTTTAAACTATATCTAAGGATAGTGGATTTATGAATCAGAGATGGTTGTTCTTATTATCCATTGCGATTATAGGAATATTATCTCTATCATTCTATCTTTACAGGAATCCTTCGCTGACTTCTAACAATCAGAAGATTGTCATAGAAGGAAATTTTACTGCACCATTGAACATGGATGAAGTAGTATCAATACTTGGTTCGTTTAAAACGAGCAACCTTTCTTCTAGTTTGATATTCACAAATCGGACTATCCTGAACAAGACGCCAGCTGAAATTCAAAATTCTGATAGAGAGATATCCTCTCCTATAACAGATATTGATAGAAATTTAATAGATACACTTTCAAAAATGGTAATTAGTGCGCTCAGGCATTCTAACAGTAATTTATCATTGCAATCTTCGTCAACCACCTCTCCCTATTCTAATGATCTGACTGGACAATCTGTAGCTGGACATTGGAATGCTTCGATCCTGGGGAAAAGAACGGCTAATTTCTCAGGCGTGATAAATATACAGAATTTGGTAGAATCTAGCTCTACGAGATATATTCTGAACTTGGAGCCGATGCCAAAGGAGATAAACTATTTAGATGCCGGTGGCAATCTAACTGTTATTGTCAAAGGTAGTGCAAAAGTTAACATAGAGAATACGGAATCTGATGTACCAATTTTACTGATAATTCATAATATGAAAGAGATCTATCTTTTATTGATCAAGAATAGCGAATCAATCTCGGACAATCTTTTTGTCTACGGAAAGATCACAAAAAGGTTAAGCTAATGGAATAGATTTGAAGTGTAAAATAAGATTCTGAAAGTAAAAAAATTGCAAATAATTGGTTGGAATCTCTCCATGCCATAGAATTTCCCTCATTCAGCTCCGATAAGACCGATTAGGTCAAATCCTTCTGATAATTTTGATTTTATCTCTGCTATTGAAATCAAATGACCATCAGGATCCTCAATTATCGCGTGCTTCCCAAATGACTCCTCTTTAGGTTCTTTAAAGAATTTCACGTTCTTTTTCTTTAGTGTAGTG
>JAKEIK010000114.1 GCA_022545895.1 Nitrososphaeraceae archaeon
AGATTATGCTACTAACCCGCCAGCAAAACAGCCACTCTGTACTACCGAAGGAGTGCCGTTAGCGGATATCAGTAAACTATTATCTGCCTTGAGAATTGATAACTGAGTAATATCAACTACCCTTTTTCATGATGTGAATCTTGGACGCTATTTTAAAAATTCAAACTCTTATGGCAAATATTTGGATATTAGTGGTCCCACATATGATAATGAGGTGGATCAGCATTATGAGTGCATGACAGAATCATCGATGTCCTCTAGAATAACCATCTATGGTCTTTAACTATGCAGATTTCTCCCGTTGATAATTGTCAGAAGAGGGCACCCTTCACTTTTGACCCGAAGAAGAGACTCATTTTAGTTTGTCGACAATATATACGAAAAATAGAGGTATAGGATGACTTTTATTTCAATATCGTCATCGTTATCATTAGCGTTTAGTGGATGATAGATACAATTGTGAACAAAGTGGATTCAACACCTGAACAGGTTTCATCGATCTATGAAAGATCGAAAAAAAATATTTCAAATTTCAGACATATCGTAGACAGGCCACTTACATTAACTGAAAAAATACTAGTCGGTCATTTGGTTGAGATAGGGCCGACTGAACCGCACCCCGGGAAAAGTTACGTTCTGCTAAATCCTGATCGAGTTGCTCTGCAGGACGTTACAGGTCAGATGACCATTCTCCAATTTATGCAAGCGGGTCTTAAACAAACAGCTGTCCCTACTACTGTTCATTGCGATCACCTTATCCAAGCAAGAGTAGAGGGTAAATCAGACACCACAGCCGCAATTTATGAAAACAATGAGGTTTACCAGTTTTTAGAATCTGCCTCCAGAAAATTTGGTTTAGGATTTTGGAAACCAGGTGCGGGAATAATTCATCAAGTTGTACTTGAAAATTATGCTTTTCCTGGGGGACTTATGATAGGCACTGATTCCCATACACCAAACGGCGGGGGGCTTGGAATGATTGCCATCGGTGTCGGCGGATTGGATGCAGCAGAGGTCATGGCTGGTCTGCCATGGGAACTACTGTATCCAAAACGTATTGGCGTTCATTTGACCGGAAGTTTAGGGGGATGGACTGCACCAAAGGATGTCATTCTTTACGTGGCCTCCAGACTAACCGTGTCGGGGGGGACAAATGCTATAATTGAGTATTTTGGTCCCGGTGCAGAATCAATTAGTTGTACCGGAAAAGCCACCATAACAAATATGGGTGCAGAAATTGGTGCGACTTGTTCAATTTTTCCGTATGATCAAAGAATGGAATCATATCTCCGAGCTACGGGCCGAGGGAAAATAGCGGATCTCGCAAATAGGAACATAGACCTTCTAACTCCAGATCATGAAATAGAAAAAGAGCCTTCAAAATTTTTTGATCAAATAATTGAAATTGATTTATCAACTTTGGAGCCTCATATTGTTGGTCCTCATACACCAGACTTGGCCAGGCCAATTTCGAAGATGGCCCTTGATGTAAAAAAAAATAACTATTTGGATACAATTTCAGTAGCGCTTATTGGTAGTTGTACTAACTCTTCATACGAGGATATGTCCCGCGCGGCAAGCATTGCAGAGCAAGCTAGAATTAAGGGGCTAAGGATAAAGACCTCTTTGCTTGTTACTCCTGGCTCAGAAATGATTAGAGCAACGATTGATAGGGACGGGCAAATAAGTTTGCTTCAATCAATTGGCGCTACAGTCCTTGCGAATGCCTGCGGACCGTGTATAGGACAATGGAGTAGACCTGAACTAAAAAAGGGTGAGGCAAACACTATTGTAACTTCGTATAACAGAAACTTTCCAGGCCGAAATGATGGAAGAAGGGAAACTATGAATTTCATATCGAGTCCAGAGATTGTAATAGCCTTGGCACTTTCTGGCAGCCTATCATTCAATCCTATGGTAGACGAGATTACTGCGGAAGATGGGTCAAGAGTCAAATTAGAACCCCCCGAACCAGCACCAGAAATTCCAGCTAAAGGCTTTATTCAAGTTACTGATGTATATGTTCCCCCATCTGCTGAACCTGATAGTGTAAATCTTATAATAAATAATAATAGTAACCGGCTACAAAAACTTGAACCTTTTCAACCATGGGACGGTAATGATTTTGATAACCTGCCAATACTGGCAAAGGTAAAGGGAAAGTGTACCACCGATCATATTTCACCTGCTGGAACATGGCTGATGTTCAGAGGACACTTAGACAAGATAAGTGACAATCTTCTTCTTGGGGCCGTTAATGCTTTCAATGGAAATGTGGGAAGTGGAAGAAATGTTCTAAATGGTAGTACCCAGCTCTTCCCTGAAATTGCACGAGATTACAAGTTGAAGCATATCATGTGGATAATTATCGGGGATCAAAACTATGGGGAAGGAAGCAGCAGAGAACATGCGGCAATGACCCCGAGATATCTCGGATGCGCCGCCATTATTGCAAAGAGTTTTGCTAGGATCCACGAGACAAATCTTAAGAAACAGGGAATCCTTGCTCTTACATTCACTGATCCTCGTGATTACGACAAAATAATGGAAGGAGACAAATTGAGTTTAGTTGGGCTAAAAGATCTCGAACAAGGTAAGCCGGTAACATGCAGATTGCGCCATGAAGATGGCAAAGTTGAAGAAATACTATTGAGCCATTCTTATAGCACTTCTCAGCTTGATTGGTTCCATGCTGGATCGGCATTAAATGTACTTCGAAGAAGAACTTGAAGTGAGCTGAACTAATTGGATTTTCATTATGTCAATGCAAAGAAAAAAAATCCTCGTACTATTGAAGAAAATAGTTTGTACTTAGTCAATGTCGAGCATTGATCCTGCCTTCAAAGGAAACTAATACCTAAATATTGCATTTCAGACACTAGAATTATGACCATATCCCTTATTCCTTCTGCAGATTCTTTCAGGGGAATAAAGAAATCTATCATCGGTAAAAAAGAAGTTGTCAGAGGAACTTCGCTAGTAAAACGTGGATTTGCCCATATGCAAAAACACGGGGTAATCATGGACGTAACTAATGTAGAACAGGCACACATCGCTGAAGAAGCCGGTGCAGTGGCAGTTATGGTACTGGACAAGCTACCATTTGACGTGAGAAAAGCAGGGGGTGTAGCTAGGACAGCAAGTGTAAAAGTAATTGAGCAGGTTTTGGATTCGATAAGTATACCCATTATGGCGAAATGTAGAATTGGTCATGCCTCTGAAGCTCTTATCCTCCAAGAGGTAGGCGTTGACATGATAGATGAGAGTGAAGTTCTTACACCCGCAGATGAAGAACGACACATCTGGAAATGGGATTATACAACTCCATTTGTCAATGGTGCCAAAAACCTCGGTGAAGCTCTAAGAAGAATAGAGGAAGGCGCGGCTATGATTAGAACTAAAGGAGAGCCCGGTACCGGGAACGTAGCTGAAGCGGTAACGCACATACAGAGTGTGAATGGTGATATACGAAAAATAAGATCCGTCTACGAAGACGAAGATCTTCAAGAGTTAATAAGAGTTGGGCGCGAATTCAGGACATCCTTTGAATTAGTGAAGGAAACTGGTCGTCTTGGACGGTTACCTGTTGTGAATTTCGCCGCAGGAGGAGTATCAACTCCAGCTGACGCTGCTTTGCTGATGAACCTAGGTTGTGATGGCATATTTGTCGGTTCAGGTGTTTTCATAGCTGAGGACCCCTTGGAACGTGCAAAGGCAATTGTACTGGCTACGACCTACTTTGATGATCCAAAAATTGTTATGGAGGCACAGAAAATGGTCGATGAGAGGAAGTCTATGCTTGGATTAGATACAAAGAACTTGGATCTAAAGATGCAAGAGAGAGGACCGTCTGTATGAGCTATGAAATTAATATAGGTATCCTTGCTCTGCAGGGAGATATCGAAGAAAATATAGTCGCCACAAGAGATGCAATGAGTTCGCTTTCCTTGAATGCCTATACATCGCCTGTTCGATATCAGAAAGAGCTTGAAAGTGTTGATGGCTTGATCATTCCAGGTGGAGAAAGTACTGTTATAGGGAATCTATTAACATTAAAGTCCGGCATACGGACAACTTTGCAAAAAAGGCTGATACAGGGAATGCCTGCAATGGGTACTTGCGCGGGGATGATTGTGATGGCTAAGAAAGCATATGACAGTGTGGTTGGCAAAATGAACCAGCCACTCTTGGGTGTTTTAGACATTGTAGTAGAGCGGAATTCCTTTGGAAGGCAGAATGAATCATTTGAGGCGAATTTACCCATTGACGGATTTGAGGGAGAGGATTTTAGAGGTGTCTTCATAAGAGCTCCATCAGCTACCAAGGTTGGGACAAATGTTAAGATACTTGGCAGGTTCGCAGAGAAAGTAGTTGCCGTTCAGCAAGGAAATATAATTGGTACTTCATTTCACCCTGAGCTTTCTGGTGATCTGAGGTTTCATAAACTTCTCGTTGCATTAATAATGAGATCTAGGAAAGAATAATTAATACGAACTTAAGGTGCGGGGGGTGGGATTTGAACCCACGAACCCCTGAAGGACGGGATCCCTCCTGAGTAAGATCTTAAGTCCCGCGTCTCCAAACGTTAATTATTTGGCCAGGCTCTACAACCCCCGCAAAAATACCAGCGAGATTGATGAATTTCTTGGTAATTAAATGTTACAAAATGCATAGATACCTTAATGAAACCCTCATCGGTTCTTCATATCTTGCAAATGTGCCTTGGTAGCTCAGCCTGGTAGAGCGTTGCCTTGGTAAGGCAAAGGTCCCGGGTCCAAATCCCGGCCAAGGCTATATTACATGATCAATATTTGAATGAATTAGGGACCAAGAACTGGACGGTACAATTTACTATAATTCAGTTCCTATGTGTAGAAACGCCATGGTCAACTAATAAGGGTAAAAAGTTATTGTCAACCTTCATAACATTTATCGCAGAGCCAATCATCACACCGCATACTGCAAGTTGTCGTATGCCAAACGTTACTAATATGTCCCTCTAAAAGATGATAGGAGAACCCTGTCATAACTATAAACGATCGCAAGTAGGCAGGTCTTTATCTAAAAAAATCCACATTTCCATCTATTTTGGATTTGACTAGTTGAACAATATTACAAGAACTCTTACAGCTTCCTGTCAGCATTATCGAATAATGCACGTCCTGTATGTTCCTTTTTAACACTAAGTAACATTTCAATTTGTAATTACTGTAAGTTTCATGATTTGAATTTTTTATATGATTCATGACTAATCTTACTGTGTTCAATTACTGCTCTCACAAACGATTCTCTTTCAGTTTTTCCTTATAAATAAAGTAAATATGGCCTTATGACAAGAGGCTTAACATATTTCATGAATTGATCCACGTTGGTAAAGTAGTCATCTAGGTACGAGAATCATACTTGATTTCTTCAATCCTAATTGATCCAGTTTATTAATTTCATGCGCTCTTTCTAGATACTAAGATGTATCCATCTCCATACTTATTGAAATCGTTATCCTGTCTACCCCTGTCCGATATCCCGAGGGATCATACCAGTTTTCCACCTTATTCGTATTGGTTCGTAAGCATACCGTACTCTTTTAGAAGATACCAAAAATTCGTAGACTATTGTCTATCATCTAGCATCCAATGTATGTTTGCAATTTGAAAAGCTCACATCAATTTGTATTGGTAGAATTACTTGGAAAAATGTCGACATAAATGACTTCAAAATTTTTAACTTAGCTAGATTTTTTCTTGCTTTTGAACATAGTGGGGATCCATGTCTGCGACATAATCAAATCTTTTGAGATCTTTACGGAAAATAAGGTTGATTATTCTGCTTGACCACTAACTGCATCTGGAACAACTTCGTTTCAGTCCCATTTATCCCATTCCAGAACCTCAAGGCCACGATTCTTGGCTGGCCGATTGACTATACCATGATGACGTATCCCAATGATTAACGAATTTATCAAACAACTCGAATTCGATGCCTACCTGCGGGGAAATAGGTGTAGTTGCCTATTAACACACTAAAAATACGCTCGAATGAGCCAGAATTGCAGTCAGCTCATGACTGAATGAGTTCAAATAAATTCTGCATAGAAATTAGAATCTTTTGCAACCTCTTATAACAAGTATATCTTTTTTAACAAGCATTGTCCCCAAAATAACTATTAGGTTGAAAGGGGTTTAGTCAGATTTTATGGGATTTAAAATGAGATATTTAGAACTCAAAAGAAAAGTAAAGGATGTAAGAATGCTTGCAATCCAAGCTATAGCAGAGGCAGGTTCCGGTCACCCGGGGGCGTCATTTTCAGCTGCTGAAATAATGGGCGCCCTCTACTTCCATAAGATGAGGCATGACCCATCTCGACCATTGTGGGATGACAGGGACTATTTCATAAACTCTAAGGCACATTCCGCTCCAGGATTCTATGCTGCCCTTGCTGTCGCTGGTTACATAGATTTCGAAGAAGTGAAGACTTTGAGAAAACTTGGGTCCCGCCTTCAGGGCCATCCAGTTAGGTATTCAGAATTACAGAAACATCACAGCTTTCCGGGTATTGAATATTCAGGTGGATCTGAAGGTATCGGATTATCAGTCTCTATAGGCATAGCAATTGCCAAGAAATCCGATGGTAAGCGAAATCGAATTTATACGTTGATTGGAGATGGAGAATCAAATGAAGGACAGATTTGGGAAGCTGCCATGTCGGCCCCGAAGTTCAGGCTTAACAATCTTGTCACAATTTTGGATAGAAACAAGATACAGCAAGACGGTTTCACTGAAGAAATAATGCCACTCGACCCTGTTCGCGACAAATGGATGGCATTTAACTGGAATGTTTTTGAGGTTGACGGACACAAGATTGAGCAGTTAATTGATGCTTTGAACAGAGTGGAGAGGTTAGAGGACAAACCGTCAATTATTATAGCCAATACCGTGAAAGGGAACGGTATAAAACATATGGCAAACAACCCGCAATGGCATGGACGGGCACCGCCGAGGAAACATACGCCTATATTGTTAGAAGAACTGCAAAGTGAGGTTATGATCGCTCCATCGATTATTGCGGGAGAACGAGAAAATTATGAAGAAAAGGTACGTAAGGCAGAACGTGGAGGTGCTGATCTCATTCATCTTGATGTTATGGATGGAAAATTTGTTCCAAATACAACATTTTTTGCTAACAAAATAAGGGATCTTCGAAAAATTACGAGTCTGCCTTTTGATGCCCACTTAATGATCGAAGAACCACTGAAACATATTCAAGATTACATCGAAGCACGCTGCGACATAATAACCATCCATGCCGAGGTCTGTAATGAAGCTGAATTTCTAGACATAAACGAAAATCTACTAAAAGCTGGAATTAGTCCTGGCGTTGCAATAAATCCGGATACAAAATTTCCATCATGGCTGTATAAACATCTTGATAGAATAGATGTTGTAATAATAATGTCAGTTAATCCAGGATTTGCAGGTCAAAAGTTCATCCCCGATAGTCTTGACAAAATGGCCGAAATATCTAAAGAATTGAAAAAGCACAATTATCATGGCTACATTGAAGCGGACGGTGGTATAGACGCAACAAACCTCCAGCAAGTTTTTGACGCGGGAGCTAGGATAATGGTTGCAGGGAATGCAGTATACGGGTCTGCAGATATAAATTCCAATATAATCCAATTAAGACATAAGGCAAATGTTGCACTAGAAAGAAAATTGTTGGAAATTGCAACTATAAAGGATATTCGAAATGACTGGATGAAAACACGTAAACATATATTGATTCCATTGGCAAATGAGTTGGGAATAGAGGAGGAACTCCATGCAATTAAGTAGTGAAAGGAAGCTTGCAGACATGAGATCTGCCTATGGTGACGCTCTAATTGAACTTGGACTAAATGATCAGAATGTTGTTTGTGTAGGAGCCGATACTACTGATTCACTCAAAACAAAAAAATTTGGAGATAAATTTCCAACAAGATTATATAATGTTGGCATAGCTGAGGCTAATCTTGTATCGATTGCGGCTGGTCTCTCTATTGCAGGAAAAGTAGTGTTTGCCAGTACATATGCAGCATTTTTACCCGGAAGATGTCTTGACCAAATTCGCAATACAATATGCTATCCCTTTCTTAATGTTAAACTCGTGGTTTCACACGCAGGACTCACTGTCGGACCTGATGGGGCATCGCATCAACAAATTGAAGATATATCTATTATGAGAACAATACCAAATATGAGAGTACTAGTACCATGTGATGCAATAACCGTAAAACATTTGATACCACTTATTGCTAAAACTCCCGGCCCTTTTTATATGCGCCTAGCACGGCCGTCAAGCAACTTGGTGTATGATGAACATGTGAATTCCTTTGAGATTGGAAAAGCAAGTATTCTTCGGGATGGCTCTGACGCAACTATTATTGCTTGCGGTCTTATGGTTACAGAAGCGCTCAAGGCTGCAGAAATACTTCAAAGAGATTACAGTCTGTGTTGTAGAGTAATAGACATGTATTCCATCAAACCAATAGACGCTCAAATCATATATCAAGCGGCGATAGAAACTGGTCTCATAATAACTATCGAGGAACATAATATAATTGGAGGACTTGGCAGTGCGGTTACAGAAGTTGCATCAGAAAGTTATCCTGTTCTGGTAAAGAGAATGGGTGTCTCTGATATATTTGGTGAGTCTGCACGTGATGAGGAAATTGAGGAACTGCTGGATAAATACGGTTTAACTTCCAATCATATCGTGGAAGTAGTTCTTGAAACGAGGAGAAAAACAAAGAAATGAAGATCTTTCTTGATACTGCAAATATCGAATCCATAAGAAGGTATAATGATATGGGGGCGGTTGATGGAGTAACTACAAATCCTACTCTTTTGTCTAAAGAAAAAGGACATCCAGCAGAAATTATGAGAGAAATCACGAAGCTTATCAAGGGTCCTGTCAGCCTTGAAGTCGTTGGTATAGAAACGGACGGAATGATAGAAGAAGCACATCGTTTAACAAAGTTTGGTCCTAATGTAGTTGTAAAAATTCCAATGATCCCTGAGGGACTGAAAGCAGTTAGACAGCTACGTGAGGAGGGCATTAAGACAAATGTTACGCTAATATTTTCATCAAATCAAGCTCTCCTTGCAGCCAAGGCAGGAGCTTCTTATGTAAGTCCGTTTATTGGAAGATTTGATGACATTGGCCATGATGGCATGGTAATAATCAAAGAAATAGTCCAAATTTTCGCTAATTATAAATTTGACACAGAAGTTCTAGTCGCAAGCGTAAGGCACCCGGTTCATGTAGTAGAAGCTGCAAAAATTGGAGCGCACATTGTAACTTTGCCACCCGAGATACTGGGTAAGATGATGTTGCATCCGCTAACAGAAAAAGGGCTGAATTCCTTTCTATCTGACTGGGAAAAGATCACTAAACAATATCAAGTTACTTTCTAAACAGGTCGATCCATCGTTAAATCTGTAACAGAGACAATACCTTACGGGGGATATCCTGTAGTCTGCTTACAGCCAAAGTTTTTTCAAATTCCAAACCCTTTAGGTTTTGTCCAATATTCACTGCACTATCGACATTTTTGCCTAGTCCTATCCCCACCATGCGTATTCCCATCATCTTGTAACTGGTAACTGCGGATCTTACTGCCCCATAATCGGCCGGTTCTCCATCAGTGAGTGTTATCAATATATCTGGCCTGAACATTTTCATTACTGGCAATAACAGGTTATAGATCTCCGCGAGGGGTGTCCCTCCACTTGCCTTGATCTGAGCTAAATTTCGCGCATTAATAGTGGACCATTTTTCTTCAGGTCGTTTTATGATCCAACATTTAACCTTCCTCTCCTTCGTACTGAACGCGTAGACGGCAAAACTAACTCCGAGGAATTTTAGAGATTCACACAAAGCTATGGTAGCCTTTTTGTATTCGATCTCTTCATCCTCGATACTACTGGAGTGATCGAGCAAAAGAGCAATTTTTGTTTTGACAGAGAGTTTGAAGTCGGTGAAAAAGGGTTTGGGTTGAGATTCCAAGACTGCATCAGTATCCAAATCATCTCCTCTTTCATCATGCATTTCAATCCATCCACTCTTCCAATATCTTACCGCAGCCTTCAGTCTTGTAATAAGATCGTTATCGTATATGGCTCTCTCATCAACGGCTAGACTATCTGGCGCAGATAAACCAAATTCTTCCAAGCTCGCATAACCTTTACTTTCCGAACGCTTACTTTCTCGTGCTAAACTTTCAAATTCCTTAAGTAGCTGGGCCCCGTCGACTATGGATTTCACAATCTGGCCATCTTTTTCCTTGTTTTTTGTCTTGACTATTCTTTCGACTTGTTTCATTAAGTCGCTTTGAGAAAGTGAGAGGCCGATTCTCGATCTGGGAGCAATTAGAGGAATAGTTATCAATGGATTTATCTGAAGTAATTTGATAATTTGTGGAACCTGTTGTTCTATCCAATCAGTACTCCGATTATTGTAAAGGGCATCTTTAACAACGGCATTGGCAAAATCAACAGCATTGTGCACTCGTTCTAATTCACCTCCAAATAATTCTCCTTTTATGTATCCTGTCAGCAAGTATTGAGAAAACGCTTCAATGATCTTTTGTTTGCCGTACAATGCATTTAGTAGGGGTCGAGATAACCACGAAATTCCCTCATTGAATATAACCTCGTTTTCCATACCTTCCCATTCCCCAAGACCAAGAATCTCAATTCTCTTGCTTTCTAATGTATTGAGGATAAATCCAAAGGCGAGGTCATAGCTGAGAACTTTGGTAGAATGTGCGATCCTCATTGATTCATACCATAGCGCCGCTCTCCATTGTCTGTATTTCTGAAATTCAGTTCCAAGATAATAATTCAGGGAAGGTAAAGAGATTGTGAAGTTTTGAATGTTGACAAAGGGTATGGCGCCATCTTTCAGTGTGACTATAGTGTTGGGTTTTCCAGACCAACGTCTCGCTAAAAAAGTACCTATGTTAATAAGAACATCATTGCGCATCACATAGCGTTGTTTATAATCAACTGACAATTCAGGAAGCGAATATAGAAGTTATCATGTCCATGACTTTCCTATATTCCACCTCACCCCACTGCTCATAAACATTGGCATATATCACCTCTGCAGCTTCCTTTGCTGTAACACCTTCTCTTATGAGCTTTGCAAACGCAATTGATTCCCTAAGACTTGGACTATAGTAAAGCTCTTCAAGAGAAGCAGCTTCTCTTAAACCATTTGCCAACTTGAACGCACGTTCTAGCTCTCTTTCTTCAAGAGTAGTAACACTAACATGATTTTTTACAATTTGCATTTCGATATCCTTCGGGGGATAATCCAGTCTAATTCTTACAGGAAACCGGCTCAATATCTGCGGTGGAAGTTCTTTGGTGCCTGCGTGGGACAATGGATTTATCGTTGCTATAACAAACCAATCTTGGGAGGCCTTTATTACTTGTCCCTCTGCCTCTTTCAAAATGATTTGACGTCTGTCATCGAGTGCCTCATCAAGGCGTAAAAGGACATCAGCTTCAGCAGCGTTTAATTCATCCAAATAAAGAATTCCACCATTTTTCATTGATTTGATCAATATCCCTTCTACAAAACTGATCTCTCCTTGATTCATTGTTTTAGAGCCAACTAAATGAGATTCCCTTGTTCGAAGACTGAAGTTAACAGAATGAAGCTCTTTGTGGAGATCCGATGTGAATTTCCTAACAAGACTAGTTTTTCCTGTTCCTTTAGGACCAATTATAAGTACAAATAAGGAAGCTTTGTGAGCCTTTCTTAATATGTTAAATGAGTTATTCCAATCCAAGTAAATCATATCTGTATTGGCCATCATCGTAAGTCTGTTCCTCGTGTTGTAAATAAAAACTAATGGTATAAACTAAGTATGTGAGGATAGGATGATTTTCTTGTTATTTAAGTAGTCAGTGAGCAGTATTTTGTCGATGTCTGCAGGGTTAATGTAGTAAGAACGGCCTTTGACTAATCTCTCTAATTCGTTAACATAGCTTAGCAGAGAATCTTCTTCGCTGATCATGATGGTGTCAATTTCAATGCCTGAGTTACGGCACTTCCTCGCCTCTAATATGGTCTTTTCTCCAATGTACTGATCAACTTGTCTGTACCGATAGCACAGATATACTGTTCTGCCAGATGATGTATCAAGCACCATGTCCAGATTTTTCTTTATTGCATTTAGTGTCTTTGTTTCAGGAGCATAAAATTGAGAATATGGTCTTTGGGACAATATTTTTTCTCTTTCATCAGGGGTATCGACAAAGCAGGCACTAGGATGTCCATCAGTGACCATTACTATTCGTTTGTTAACTGATCCGTCTTTTTGGAGTACCTTTCTCGCTAATCTAAAAGCGGCCTGATAATTTGTGTAGTGTAAGAAATCTGACCCGGGTTCAAATGTCTTAAGATATGGTATATCAAATGGGGACACTTTTGAAGCTAATGCTCCAAATCCAATTATGTAAATTGAATCAGATGAAAAGTATTTTTGATTTAGAAAATACAAACTCCATAAAGCACGTTTTGCTGCTTCAATTCTGCTCATGTCTCCATACATCGTAGAATATCTCATTGTAGAACTAAGGTCGATACAATATACAACAGACATTCTAACGTCCTGTTTCGTTTCGTATTCCTCTAGGTCATCTATCATAATTTCCACAGGGATGGAGATTTTCTGTTTTGTTTTAGACATTCTCTCTATTGCATTCAACATGCTCTTCGGTACATTTAGGAGTCTGATGTCGTTTCCAGCCTCATACTTTTTAGTGGTATCGAAGAGTAACGAACCACTCCCAACATGTGTGGTTTCATGCATACCAGAATCTGCATTTTTCAGTGCCTTCAGTACGTCATGAAGTAACCTTCCTCCTACTGCTAGAAATCCCTTTTTACTCAGCCATTTACTGGAATCCTTCAAATATCCCCTACGCTCAAGCTCTGCGATTATGGACACCGAGGTATGACTGGCATCTATTCTTGAATCATCGTACTTTTCGTTTACATTTGTTCCACCATTGCCTGAATATCCCATTTGCTCTCTTGTAGCCTGTAGCTTTGTTTCAATATCATCAAGGCTGGGTGCTTCATCTCTAATTATCTCTCGACCAATTAATTCCAAGTATTTGTTCAGCAAATTGTTGGGAATAGAATCTTGAGATCCCTTACTATCGTAATTATTACTGTATTCTGATTCTTTCAATAATTTACTGATGCCGAAATAGGTGAATCTCTTGATGCTTTCCTCGTAATTAAACGCTGACGCTGGAGCTGACATACAATCCGTCCTTTCGTTCTATTAACGGTGGATCTATGAATCTGAGGCCTTCCAAAACCAATTCTACCACAGATGCAGTAAATTCTGAATCGTTCTGCTTGCCTGTGTAGATATATGGCATTTCTATTCGATGTTTTTTTGCGTTTTCCACAAACCGTTTTTGCTCTTCAAAAACTTTTCTTGATACTATTCCTACGATCTCTTTTAATACTGGAAATTTTTCTATTTGCAATTCATAACTTTGGATAGAGGCATTATATCCTCCCGGAATGTCTTGCGAGGCTTGAAAATTTCTGCCATCCTTGAATTCGTCCTTTAATCTCATAAGTTTTTCAGGCTGAATATCTGTAAGATACGATATGGAAATCTTCTTTATTGCCTCTAAGATGATGGAATCCAATATCTTTTTTCTATTCTCAAATGTATCATCAATCTCAGCTAGCTCGAACTTTGCCGTCTGATGGATACAATGAAGGTCACTGAATCTGGGAATTACCCTAGCCGCGTAGAGAAATCCCCGTGTCCTTTCAGCCTCAGATACTACTATCTCAAAGGAATGTATAGACATCCTCACGCTCACTCCTTTGTCATGATTGATTTCTGAGTGCGCACGTGCTATGTGTGAAATTTCGGAAAGGGTTTGCAGAATATAGACTGGAACGAACACATTGCTTAGATCAAAGACCCGTGACTCTTGAACAATAATCAACATTTCATCTAAAGGTGTTCTAGGATAATGTGTAGTTATGTGACTTCGAAGTCTGTCATACAGAGGTTCAATAATTTTTCCCGAATGTGTATAATCAACAGGATTTGCGGTAGCCATGATTTTTGCATCCGGTCTAAATTCAACCGGATAAGATCCTGTTGTGAATTTACCTTCTTGAAGAACACTCAGTAATGCTACCTGTTTCCTGGGATCCAATACGGGAATCTCGTCTATGCATAGTATCCCATGTCTGGCCTGGAGAAGCTGGCCTGGAGAATATGATTCCATACTATAAATCTCTACTCCTCTTTTGGCGATTTTAATTGCATCAATTTGTCCCACCAGATCTTTTACCGAAATGTCGGGTGTAGCCAATATATATTTAAACCTGGAATGACCCTCAATCCAATCGATTTTGGTGTCAAGCTTGTTGTTTCTAATAATGTTTTCACACTCAATAGACACAGAAAATTCTGGCTTAGTTCGAATTACATCTTTATCACCGAGTAAAGCAACTAATTCAGGCTCAGGAATTAAAGTCGGAACATCATTAGTAATTGTTCCCCTGACAACAGGAATAGGTGATAATAAACTCTGCGCGATAGTTTCAGCTATTTTCGTCTTGGCTTGCCCTATCTGTCCTACTAAAAGGATATCGTGCCCAGATAGTATAGCTCTATTTAAGGAAGGAACTATTTCATTATCATATCCTATAATTCCAGGGTATGGAGCCTCCCCTTTTCTCAGTTTGCTTATTAAGTTATTACGAAGTTGTTCCTCCACTGCAAAATGCTTGTAATTAATTCCTAATAGGTCGCCAAGAGTCTTAATGTCATGGTAATTTTCTGGTAGACCAGGACTTAACGAGGTGTAATTTGGATTCGAAGAATAACTCTTATGAACAATTTCATAAAAATCGTCAGAAATCAATCATGCATTTCTCTTAGTTTGCAAATTTAAAGGTTTCAAACATCTATTTCAAAATTATACCTTCTTAAACATCTTCATGTTTCCAGTTTTATATTAATTATTAGTAACAATTTTTGTGCGAGCCCAAATTAAACGTTGGTCTTGAGGTCAATACATCTACAATTATCCTATTATTTAGCTTATTTCGTCGGGAGAATGATCCAATAAGAAATAAATTTCATTTCCCATTATAATGATACCATAATCGTTTGAAACAATTTAGAACCTTCGGTATTATCTGCGGTTATGGTGTTCAACCAAAGTCACTACTTTTTCACTAGTTGTTAGGATGATCCAGTCAACATCCCAAACGCATCCAAGATAAATGACGCCAGCATGGTTTTTATTGCGGAATATTAGTTTATTGCACCGTTGTCGGTAGCCGAGTATAAACATATCCTTAGAATTGCAGGCAAGGATATCGAGGGAGGTAAGAAATTAATTGTTGCTTTAAGTCAAGTTAGAGGTTTAGGTTATAATCTTTCTCAGGTGATAGTTCAATCGTTAAACATTAACCCAAATATGAGAGTTGGCTTCTTGAGCGAGAGAGAAATAGCAGACATTGAAACAGCTATTAGGAATCCAGCTCAAATTGGTGTTCCAAGCTTCTATCTCAATAGGCGTAAAAACATGGATACGGGCTTGGACACACACCTTCTGACTTCAGATCTTGACTTTACTATTTCCAATGATATCGAAAGAGAAAAGACTGTGTATAGTTGGAGAGGTTATAGACATATGTTTGGACTGAAAGTTAGAGGACAGTGTACCCGAACATCTGGTAGAAAGGCCGGAGCTGTTGGAGTAAAGAAATTGCCTAAGCCTGGTCCTGCCGGTGCACCTGGAGCTCCCGCAAAAGAAACGCCTCCTGCGAGCGGAACAAGTACACCAAAAGCTGCGCCTGAAAAAGTGGAGCCATCAAAATAGTCGTGGTTTAGAATGGGAGATCCAAAAAAACCTAAAAAAAGCTATAGACGTCCGAGACGTATTTGGACCTCAGATCAGCTTAGTTCGGAGCTCTATGTAGTTGGTTCCTATGGCCTGAGAAATAAGAAAGAATTATGGAAAGCACAAACAAAGGTGGCTAACTTTCGAAATCAGGCAAGAACTCTTCTCGCATTGACTACTGAAGATAGACATGGCAAAGAATCCAACTTGCTGTCTTTTTTGAACCGACTTGCATTGGTTAAGGACTCTGCCACCCTTGATGACGTTCTAAATCTCAAGATTGAAGATATTCTCGAGAGGAGACTTCAAACAATTATTATGAAAAAAATGGCAATAAAGTCTCCTCTGCAAGCAAGGCAGGTGGTTGTTCACGGATTCGTATCAGTTGGGAACAGAAAAGTGAATCTGCCTGGATATTTGGTAAAACGTGAAGAAGAGCCCCAAATACTGGTTCATTTGGAAGTTCCACAAATAGCCAAAGAATAGCGTAAAAAAGTCCACTTATTACATAGTTGCCATAAGGTCGTTAAGGAAATGGAAGAAAAACTTCATCCAAAATATCCACATTATCGATCTTGCCATCGGAGTCCATGTCAAAGCCTTGAACTACTAAAGCCCAGTTCAGGCCTTTCTTATAATTTCTAAGAATACCGTCAGCATAATTTGTGAGGCCAATGATGGAAGATTTGGTGCCAACTGATCTTACTCCAGCCAAGACGATAACATGGCTATTATCATTGAATGGGTTTATTATTTTTGCAATTAGTCCGTGATTATCTAGAGTATAAGATTTTCCGCTAGGGCTAGTTAAGCCAGACCAAAAATTATTTTCGTTAAAGCGGATTGGGAGGAAGCGGTTAAATTCTGCCGTTATTATGTTAGTACCCGGTCCTCCTATAGATATGATGTTCTCTGCCGTTGTAACTTTTTCAGCTTTTGCATCAGCATCTAATTTGACTGAAAAATTTCGGGGAATGCCACAAAACGTTCCTAATAGAAAGGCGAGATGAATAGCATAATGACCATCTCTTGAGGAAGATCTATATGGTCCATGGGGGTCCGGGGCACCTACCACTATTAGTCCGTTAAATGAACCATCTTTAATGAAATCCTCAAAGAATAACTGGACTTTGTGATATTTTGTTTGCTTTTTCTTGCCTTCAATTCGTTCCTCACCCCAATCCATTTCCAATCCAAATGCCGGACATGACGTTCTGTAAAATTTCGCAGTGCCACCACGGACCATTGATGTTTCGACATGAGTGATAGCGCCAATAGAGAGTAGTTTTCGGATGTAGTAATAGGCACTTTGTTCGTATATCTTTAATTCCTTGGCTATCTGAGATGGGTATAAAGGCTCTCTCGAGAGCAAATTTAGTATTCTCCATGCCACCGGATTTGAAAGTATTCTCATATGACTAGCCTTTTCAAGAACTCCGATTTCCTTTGTCAAGGATTGGTGATCGCCATCGTAGACGAGGTTTTTTCTATCCAAACGGACTGTTCTTGCCGGCGAAGATTATATATGGATTTTGTCCGCTATATGTAAATTTATAAGCTTTCAAACAAATTCCTTCTTATCTATTCCCAATATGTGTATGTAAAACTTATAATGAATTTTGTAGTGGTTAGAATCTATCTTCATAAGTATTTTAAGCAAGAATTGTCGAAAATCTGCGTCTTAACATGTGTTCAATAATAGGATATTCAGGGAATGGAGAGGTCGCTCCTATATTAGTGGACGGACTACAAAGAATGGAATACAGAGGGTATGATAGTGTAGGAATAGCCACCCTGAACAATGGAAAATTGCTCATAAGAAAAGGGATAGGCAAAGTTGCAGAAGTTAATGCATCACTGGCATTAAAGGAGATGCCAGGACTATTAGGTATAGGTCATACAAGATGGGCCACCCATGGAGGAGTTACAGATCTGAATGCCCACCCACATTCTGCTTGTTCAGCCAATGTGGCTGTAGTACATAATGGCGTAATAGAAAACTATCATGAATTAAGAGATTGCTTGTTAAAAGATGGTCATGTATTCAAAAGCCAGACTGATAGCGAAGTTATAGCGCACCTCTTAGAACACTATTGGGCATTAAAGAATGACATTAGAGAGGCGATGATTCATACATGTAATCGATTACTGGGTTCATTTGCTTTTGTAGCCATATTTGAAGATTCAACACTGTGTGGCGCAAGATACGATGAGCCTCTAATAATTGGAATCAAGCCAGATGGCTATTTCATTTCCAGTGATGTGTTGGGTTTTCTAGATTACACGGATCGCGCTATATTCTTAGACAACAGAGATATAGTAATGTTAGAGAGGAACAATATCTCTCTAATTAACTTTGATGGTGATATAGTAAACCGGACCCC
Organism: Nitrososphaeraceae archaeon; assembly: GCA_022545895.1. Lineage (GTDB taxonomy): Archaea > Thermoproteota > Nitrososphaeria > Nitrososphaerales > Nitrososphaeraceae > TA-21. Next base: position 18,333 of record JAKEIK010000114.1, read on the forward strand.
AACTCAAGTTGCATGGGAACTGGGGTGTGCTGATAAAGGACGATACACACATTTTACTCTGAAGGAAATCTATGAACAGAGCCAGACAATTTTCACAAGTATCCATCAAACGAAACCAAATCTAGAAACATTTTGTAATATCCTTGCAAAGGCAGAAGATGTATTCATTACAGGTAGTGGCACTAGTTATCATTCGGCATTATTAGCTAAACATATCCTGTCTAGATACTCAAAGATTCGTGTAGAGTCAATCATGTCAAGTGAATTCCAATATTCTTCTGAATTACTCGATAAAAATTCAGTTCTCATTGCTATCTCTCAAAGTGGTGAAACTGCCGATGTCCTACAGTCGGTTAAATCAGCAAAAGAGAAAGGGGCTAGAGTGCTTTCAATCGTGAATGTTTCTACGTCTTCTCTTGCCAGACTTAGCGATTGTTTTTTAGAAGTAAAATGCGGGCCTGAGATAGGTGTGGCTGCCACTAAGAGCTTTACAAGCCAGTTATCAATAATTTATTATATAGCTGACCGTGTCGGTGATAACTTGACAGGTATTTCAACAGAAAGGAGAGAACTGTCGAATGCGATAGAAAAAACTCTGCAATTGGAAACAAAGATTGCAGAGATAGCCGCGCACGTTAAAGACGTAAAGGACATTTACATCCTAGGGCGCTCAATACACTTCCCCATTTGTCTTGAAGGTGCCTTGAAGATCAAAGAACTTGCGTATATTCACGCAGAGGGAATGGCAGCTGGAGAACTGAAACACGGCCCACTAGCATTGATCGACACGAACAGCCTAGTTATCATTTTGAATCCTTTTGACTCGACATATGTCGATACTCTTTCCAATGCGAATGTGATTAAATCGAGAGGCGCGAAACTAATCGGTATATCAAATAAGCAAGATCCAATATATGATTATTGTATCTCTATACCATATGTCAAAGAATCATTGTTACCATTGGTTGAAGTGATACCGCTACAGATGTTGGCCTACCATCTAGCTCTCTACAACAATGCAGACCCCGATTATCCACGTAATTTGGCAAAATCTGTGACTGTGAAGTAGGATCTATATTTACCATAATGGGACCATATATTTTATGTCACAATAATATTCCATCTGTTATTCAATTTATATTTTAATTGTGAATCACAGCTATCTTAGCGAATACCACTTACCTTGGTTCTGCCTAAAGGTAAAGATGCAACCTTTAACATTCAGGAAAGTTGATCAATCTTGGAAAGCAGCATCATGCTTGAGGGTCTCGGTTCATGTTGTGTAAAGAATGCATGAGTATTATGTGAGAAGTTAAGTATGAAGCTATAACAGCATTAGTTATTCGATATTACCCTTTAATGTAT
>JAKEIK010000115.1 GCA_022545895.1 Nitrososphaeraceae archaeon
CAAATCGGTTCCCAAGAGACGATCTACAGCATAGGCTCCATCTACTCCACCTGAAACTAATGGTTCAATATTCCCAAAATTAATATCATTATCTAGCAGTCCTATTTGTTCGAGTTGCAGACGGAATTTATCTCTTTTACGATTAATATCATGCATGGAGCTTTGAAGTATGTCTCCAATTTCGTTAGTTTTCTGTAACATCTGTTCTACTAAGGAAGCAGGAATTTCCAGAAAAGATGGTGAATCGACTTCATACATTGTTATTTAGCACATTACCACTCAAGTTTACCGAAAAGGTGTCATAATTAGTCAAATCTACTATAGGCGTTGATATCAGCTTTGTCTGAACGATCATGTTTTTTTACGCCTTATAGTCACTATGAACTTAGCTTTATGCTTTTCTAATAAATCAATATATTTTACTACTTGTCCGATACCTACCTTTCATCATTAGTTCTCATAGAATTGTGATAGTACATGTGGGCAGCTTGTATTGCTTCTTTTCTCTATTTCCTGTACATTATGATAATTACGATCCAAATACACATATCGGAAAGCGGTATGAACCATTTCGACTGGATCTGATTACAGTCTTTCTAGAATATCTAAACTTTTCTGATTCTGTTTAACAATAACGACGTTCTGGTAAAAGTTTAACCAAATTTTGGGAGTAGGAATAAAATAGAATAAAATAGAATACTGAACAGTACATTTGTATCTAATAATTTAAATATACCTCAGATAAGGAACTATATGCCTCAAAGAATAAAAATTTCTATACCGCCTAAGTACAAATCATCAGGACCAAACATGGAAATTGAGGTTGAAGTCGATCACGTTGCAAACCTCGATACTGTGATTGAAAGGGCATTAGAAACCATGAAATTACTAGAATCTGAAGAAGTACAAGAACTAGTGCAAGAAAAGTATGAAAGAAGAAAAAGAGAAAGGGCCGGACAAGAGCTAGCTTAAAAATTCTCAAATTTTTTATTTTTTCTATTCTAATAATATCATAACATATTCTACATAAAACACAATCAAGTATTGGTCTATCCTAAACATGTTAAAGCTTACTGTAAATTCAAATACTTCACAGTGTAGATTTTGTATCACTTTTGAATGAAGATTAAATCAGGTATAACCATAGTTTAATAATTAAAAAGTGCTGATGTTGTTGAAGCGAGGAAATTAGATTAAATGAGCTTACCTGCTTATATCGCCCGTATCTGGATCCATGCCCATACTTCTCATTCGTTCATAACTTTCAATGATTCTCTTCCTGATATTGGTGCCGATTGGAGTCACTAGACCTAATTCAGACAGTAATTTTGCATTTTCTCGTATATCATAATTGAGTTGAGATATCAATTTGGCATCCTGATTTTCGGTTGGTTTCTCTGTTTCGACGAAGAATTGTCTTAAACGGTCGTCTTGTACCTTATGCAGATCTTCTATTAGTTTTTTATGATGTTGGACAAAACCTACTTTAGTAAACCAGATTCCCCAAGTCTGGTATGAGACATCACTTGAGAGTTTAGAGCTTACTATCTGTCCAGCTCCGGTTATCTCTTCTCTAATTTTGGCACCATCTGGAGTGGTATCATTCTTGAGGTACTCTCCTACCTCATCTAATGCACTTTCTATAATTATTAATTCTTCTTCTGAAATTGGAATTTCATTAAGCATAGGCAATTTATTGTAGCCTTTAGAGATATTTTAGGCTTATGCGGTTATATCTTATTGTTACCAATCAGAATTGGAGTCATCCTTACAAAGACAACATGGGAAGTTACTTTTTTTAAGAGAAACATTTCATTTTTTGCATCAATATAATGTACAGTAATAATATAGTCTCTTCAACGGTAAGATTTAGGATGTTAAATAACCATAAGATTTAGGATGTTAAATAACTTTACGTTAATTCGAATCTCAGAATACCATCATCATTCATTTCTTCCAATTTAGATCCTATAATCACTATTTCAGGAAATTTAATATCCATGTTTTATGGCAGATAACTAGAGTGAATTCCAACTGACTAAAACTAAACGCAAAGCGATGATTTTGAGTATTTTTATAGCTGGACTTGGCCAAATGTATGTTGGAAATTTTACTAGAGGCACTATTATCCTTATATCGGGAGTAGCTATACTTTTTTTTTCTCATTTAATTTTGAATGCTTTTGAATTAATTCCACCTTTTATATTCTATATATGGCAGATTTTTGATGCAGGCAGGGAGTATAATAAAAGACGATATTATGCTGTGCAAGGAAGTATAGCATGTATGGATTGTGATTGGAGTAACTCTAGTTCTTCAGAATATTGTACTAGATGTGGAAAGAGGATTCAGAAAGCTTGTACCAATTGTAATAGTCTCAACATAATAGGTGTTTTATTTTGTGGTAAATGTGGAAAAAATTTAAGTTCCTAGATTGCAGAGTCGGTACAAGTGTCATCTATGCGTAATTGAATGCTAGATTCAGACATGCTGTATTTCAGCTAATTCAGAAGAAAAATTATCTAAAGTTCCTCCCATATTCCACATAAACTTTATGGCTGCATAGCATTTGTATTCATTCTTTGCAGTGAATGTACGACTCATCTAGGGATTCATGGTTTTCTTTCCAACCTGACTCCTTAATCTTAATCAGAGTTGAATCTTTGTCAAGTGCTTCCAATGTCATCTCAACAATACAATTGTTATATATAAGAAAATTCTAGTAGCAGTAATGAATTCAAAGTTATCTTTATCTGTGGCAGTCTTGTCCATTGCTTTCATCTTTGTGGTGTTTTTAGTTCCGTCTGCATTAATTGTTGTTGATGGAGAATCCGTAGTACCGAATATACCAATTACAAAATCACCTGAAGATACCAAACCATTATTGAAAACTGTCCAGGATACAACGTTACCAATCGATACCAAGCCACCTATTGTATCCGTGCCGGAAGACATGATTGTGGAAGCAACCGGCCCTGAGGGCAGAATAGTAAGTTATGAGTCCACGGCAACAGACACTGTCGACGGAAATGTTGCTACAGTTTGCAATCCGAAATCAGGTTCCATGTTTGCTCTTGGTCAGACACGAGTGGAGTGTACGGCAAACGATAAGGCTGGTAACACTGGAAAGAATGAATTTATCGTTACTGTCAGAGATACCACTCCTCCCGAAACCATGCTAGGGGACGTAACCGTTGGTTGGTTGGGTTCAATAGCCGCTGGTGATACGACTCCATCTGTTGATATTAATTTTGACTTTAACGGTACCGACTTGGTAGGGATAAGCCACTATGAATGCCGATTAGACAATGGAGCGTGGAAGTCAGCGCATAGTTTGTCAGACATATCAGGTGAAAAAATTAACAACTGTACTTATACGGGCGTGCGTGATCCAGGCAGCCATAACTTTGAAGTGAGAGCTGTTGACACTTCTGGAAATAAGGATCCTAGTCCAGCTAGCTTTACGTGGAACATAGAATCACCAGTTAACGCGATCCAAGGATTGATCACCCAAGTAAACAGTATTTACCAGTCTCTCAACTTGGATCCTCCACTTCACCAAGCAATAGAAGACTTATCCGACAAATCGATCTCCAATGATGGCAACTCATGTTATATGCTCGACTCATTTATGAATGAAATCAAAGTTCAGAATATGATCGGAAGTTTGAGTTTAACTGATCTTAATGATTTTGCTAAGACCACACTTGCAATCATGGACAACATCGGTTGTCCCCCACCAATTGCAAATGCGGGTTCACCTCAGAGTGTTGATGCGGGAGAAAAAGATGTGATGTTGGATGGAAGTGATTCTTTTTATGCTGATAATCCTACTAGTTTCAAATGGAAGCAAATTGGCGGAAGTCCTACAGTAGAGATCAGAAACTCCGGAAAGGTGAAGGCTTCTTTTGATGCTCCTACCTCTGATCAATTCAAAGATGCTGGAAGTAGTACTACGCTCACGTTTGAGTTGACCGTGGCGGGTGCCGGAGACCTAAAGTCAACCGCTATTACGGCGGTAAAAGTAAATGCAGTAACTACTCCACCGGTTCAACCTGCAGTAAATACTCCACCAGTCGCCAAATCACAAAGCGTTACCACTAATAGGGATACACCTGCATCAATAACTCTTGATGCTACTGATGAGGATGGTGATAGCTTGACCTATTCACTAACATCTTCGCCCAAACAAGGATCACTGAGCTCCTTTGATAAGGATAGTGGATCAGTTGTTTACACGCCAAAAAGTGGCTATACAGGATCAGATAGTTTTACATTCACGGCAAATGATAAAAGCTCAACTAGTAATACCGCCAAGGTATCAATAACTGTCAATCCTGTAACACA
>JAKEIK010000116.1 GCA_022545895.1 Nitrososphaeraceae archaeon
TGGGAAATCATAAATGTCGTATCAATCCGATGAGCACATGATTAAATTCCAGATTCCTAAAGTTGATTTATATGCATTTTAGTGCACTCAGAATATACACTGGAACTAGTTAATGAAAATCGCGATCCCTGCATGTTATTAGTAATAGATCATTATCAGTAATAACGATAGTACGCATTTTGTAGCTCGATACTAAACAGGATGATTTATTGGGATTTGAATCGGAATGACCAATGAGGAGTACATTGTCGCAAATACTTGGATGGCACTCGCGTAATCCTCGAATTACAAAAGAAAATGACAACCGAAAATGACGATAAACTCCACCTACGAGTTCTTTATTTGACAAGTTGCTAACATCGATTTGCAACTACCAGAACATCCAGGCAAGACTCACATTTTTAATAAGAAAAACTCCAACATGCCAGTGGAAAATATTAGTCAGACCCCTCTGTAAACTCGCATTAAATTATAGGAATTCCCTAGATCAGTTGGTCTGCTCATCATACGGTAGAGTTAGATTAAGAATTAAGACCGGAATTGTAAACAAGAATATTTTGTACCGTACTACTATACTATGTTTAATATCAAATGCCTCTTCTTCTGGTAAAGAGTAGCCAATTTTATTTATCAAAAGGATAAGGAGCTTACTACATGAAATCTCTTGCACAGTCAAAATACCAGTTGATCGCAATCCTAAACGGTTTGCTTATGGGAATAATTTGTATGACCTTGACTAATTACAATTCGAGCTTTGCTATTACTCCTACTCCTGTTCCTGTCCTTTCTAATAGCACAATAACAACGAACATAACTGACAATCTCAATTCAATAACAGAAAATGTCTCATCTTCAATAAAAAACACTATTGAGAAAGTAATGTCGGACACTTTGAATGGTATGATGGAAGATACGATAGGCTTACTTCTCAAAAATACGACCCAATCAGTTACCAATGATAATAATTCAACAGAAGTGAAATTTGAACCTAAAATCCCTTCAGGCATAGATATTACTCAAATGCCTATGGAAAACAAATTGAATCCTTCTTACGAGCGCGAAGTAACAGTATCTTGATACGTGCCATGAAGATCTAGCCATACCGATGCGCAGAATATTTAAAGCTAAATCTTCTTAATATCAATCTAGATTGACTAATATATCCAGTCAATTATACTCTCAGATAGATTGAGAGTGGAAAGATGTCAGTAATCTCTAAGACTGAATTAGATAAAGACAAACAAGTATACTCTAATTTTATCGATAGTCGAAGGTCTGCTAAAACGGCCTGTTTATTAAGAAGGGAAGATCTCCGGCCATGACTCGTACCTTTATGACTGGGAAAAGGAGAAGTTGTGGTCTAATTATACCCGCATATCTAGCGCGTAAATATGAAATTGAGTAATAGAAATAATCAGGGGGCGTTTTATGTCGTACTTTCGGAAGAACAAGACGGCATATTTATAAAAAAATTAATACTTTAATTCAACTTCGACTCGAAGGAATGCCGTTCTCTAAGCATACCAGTTTATTGTTTTCTATTTTAAGAATATTGTGGTACAAGTGTGTAACCTAATTTTATTATGTCGTGCTTGATAAGAGTTTTACACCGAGTTGTTTGTACCAGTGATAATATAAACGAGACTAGTGACTTGACCATATATGATAACGGAATTCAAGAACGCACTTGTTGTTGTAATACCTCTAACGTTCCTAGCGGTCATGTTAGTGAGTTTTACTGGATTTCGAGTGCAAGCACAAACTCCTGCCTTTGACAAATCGAATTTTCATGATCCATTGAAAATAGACAATAAGTACTACCCTTTGAAGCCGGGCGCAATAATGATTTACAATGGCACTGATGAGGAGGGAAAGTCTATGCGGGACGCTGTCACCGTCACCAATGATACAAAAGAGATTCAGGGCGTAACCACACTCGTGGTTAATGATACTGTCGGGGTGGAAGGGAAATTAACAGAAACTACAAATGATTGGTATGCCCAAGATGATAAGGGAAATGTATGGTACTTGGGAGAGGATACGACTGACTTTACCAATAAGAAAAACCCCAAGGAAGGTTCTTGGGAATCCGGAGTGAATGGAGCCAGGGGTGGAATTCTTATGCTAGCAGAACCGAAGGTAGGAATCACGTATGACCAAGAGTTCGCCAAGGATGTGGCTGAAGACAAGGCAACTGTCCTCAATTTGAATGAGAATCTCTCTGTTCCTTATGGCTCTTTCTCGAATGTGATCAAAACCAAGGAGTTTTCAGCACTTGAGCCTGATGTCGTTGAAAACAAATACTACGCAGCCAACGTAGGAGACCTTAAGGAAAAAATTCTTAAAGGCAGCAAAGAGGGAATTGAGTTAGTAGAAATCAAATGAGTCAAGGCGAGAACCCCCTTATTTTCCTACTTCCAGCCTCTTGTCTCGACCCATAGACATTAGTTTTAATCTAAAATTGTCCAAAATCTTCTTAGTATCATTTTTAGGTAATAATGGATACAGATTAAGGAAGAAATGAAGATCACTCATAAATATCCTATTGGTTAGCAGGTAATGATTCCAATGAAATACAGAAGTAGAACTGATATAACCGGATTGATTCTGGAAGCTGCGAACGGTGGAGCTACTAAGACAAAAATCATGTACAAAGCGTTCCTATCATTCGCACAATTGAAAGAATATTTGTCCATGTTAACACA
>JAKEIK010000117.1 GCA_022545895.1 Nitrososphaeraceae archaeon
CAGATTTATAATCAAATCAATGAGGAACTAGTTATCTCGAGCAATGGGGACAGAAGATCAACAGATTGAAATTCAGGTACTGAGTTTTTCCTTTTTGCAATGGATCCTGAAATGGAATGTATAATACAGTATAATGTCAATAAATCAGATTATGTTTTAGGAACGCTTGCAGCAAGTAGCAAGGAAATACTATTTGATCAATTTTAATATGATGAATAAGATGTTGGCATAAGTTTTTTGTTTTATCCCACTATTTTGAATTGATTCTTCATACGTAACTCATAAATACGCTACTAGTAGGCTAGGCTTACAACATAAATGAGATGTCAGTATTGTAAAAATGGTCTGAGCTACTTAGACCATGTAAAAAAACCACATCCACCACAAAATGTAAGACTTCGATGCGTATATTGTGGTGTTGTTTTCACGGAGAGAAAACGATATCAGCACAAGAATCCTCCTTGATTTGTACCTTTGTTTATCACATATCAAAGTTGTTTTAGACAACATGGAAAGGTTATCTCCAATGTTAATGTCTGATACTTAAAAAATAAAGTAAATTAAGTTAGGTTAATTAAAGAGAACATCAATTCAAAAATAAAATAGGCAGCAAGATTCTTACTCACCTAACGTGTTTTGAGCACTTTTATTATTTAATATTTTTCCTTCCTATGCCACTACGTCGTCGCCACCGACGATTAACAAACACTACTGGAAATGGAAAATTCATGATTATGTCAGAATGTAATAAATAGCTAAGTTACCGTATGTAAGTAACCCCAACATGATATTCTATGTAGCGTTATTTCATACTTTTCCGGATGATCAATTTTAGATCGTAAAGTATTAGCACTAGTTACCACGTCTGGTACCATAGTGCATCATTGATATAGAATTTCCATACACTCAGTCAAATTTAATCTGATGAATAAACCTATCTCAATCACAAATTCAGACTTTGAATTTTCTTCATGTTAGGCAGAACCAGTATAGAAACTTTGGTCTTTAGACAGGACATGGGACACAAGTAAATCATGTTGAGAACCAATCGATCATGGTTCGCAGTTTTGTTCCACCATCGCTAGATCTCGTTAATCTTTGATTCTTCTTCCTCGCGTTCTTCTTGTCGCTCCTCGTGTTCTTCATCCTTACCTCCTTCGACTTCTGTTTCGACAATCCTGAATCCCAACTCTTCAGCCTTCTTAGTCAGCACCAAAACCTTTTCCATTACGACTGATTCCTGACCTTCCGCAATGTACATTTCAAGTTCGACCTTCATACCACTTACGAGAAATAAACAAAATATATACATTCCACTAGTTAACTAGTACCAAGAACTAAAGCAAATGGAAGATTACCTGAACGTATAGTATCCATTGACCCAGATCTAGTCTTTCTTTTTTAATATGTAGAATAAACTGCTTTGTCGGAATCGGAGTTTTTGAAAAATTCAAAGCCTTTATTAATCGGAAGGAGTTTCCGGCATTATGAACAAAGACACACGGCAGAACTTTGGAGCGGATATAACCATTTTCGTGGCAATTTTTTGTCTCGTATCGGCACTAGTGTTATTATCTCATTTGAATAAAGATGGAATTGTATTTGCCCAATCAGATTCGAATGCTTCCAAATTTAAGGCGATAAGGGATCAATATTTGCAGTCATGGGAAAATTTCGGTTTTCAATCCATTTTTGACACATATGTTGTTGGAGGTACTAATAGAGGATATGGTGTTTATGAAGAACAGGTGTCTAACTTATCAAGTGTATCTAATGCATCAAGTGTACCAAGTGTATCTAATGCATCAAGTGTACCAAGTGTATCTAATGCATCAAGTGTACCAAGTGTATCTAATGCATCAAGTGTACCAAGTGTATCTAACATGTCGAACGTTTCTAGTGCGAATACTTTCGCACCCGGAGAAACTATGTATTTATACGTAGAGCCAGTAGGATTTACCCATAGTCCAAGCTCTAATGAAAGCGCAAATACTCGGTACACAATTGATATCGCCGCAGACATCATTATCTCTGCGCCCAATGGAACAGAACTTGCTTCGATAATTGACTTGCCTGTTATTAAGGTAACATCACATCAAAAGAATACTGAATTGTCTCTGCTATTGACCTTAACTCAAATCAAACCGTTTCCAATAGGAGACTATAATATTAAATATGTAGTCAAAGACAAGCCTTCAGGCAGGACATTTGATATCAATAAAGAAATAACTATAACGAAATAAATTGGCAATGTTGTAAAGGAGATAGCCTATTTCAATGTTGGACGCTCATGGTTGTAGAGGAATATGGTGAAAGTATTTGAAAACATAGTCGAAAGGACTCGAGATAACTCAGATTCGATAGATATTCCCACGGAACACGGCACCTATATCATATTCTTTTTCGTCTTGAGCGTCCAACTAGTTTACATATCCACCTCTCTCGCCATTGCGACCGGCAGCTCAATAATTTATTTTCAAGAAATTAGATTACTGTAACTGGCTGCAGTCATTTTACTTTTTATGAATAATTAAATTATTTGGGCTTGATCTAATTCAGAGTGGGACTTGTTGGAAGGAAGTTGTACCCGAGCCATACCAACTAAGTGTCAATTTGTGGAAGCAGTCTTAGGTTACTAGCCTAGTTGTGTAGAGGGTAAAACCGCACGCTTCACAAACATAAGACAGACTATCGAAATCTGAACTGAGAATCATTAAGTCAAAACAGTGTGGACATTCTATTTCAGTCTTAATGGAATGGCAGTCCATGCGGTCTGTTGCCTCACGCTCGAATACTGATGACTCCAAGCTTGCTTTTCGCTTGCTCGTCATAGTCACATTATGTGCCACATTTTTAATAATGGTTTAATGTCGCCAACGTTGTACTATTTATAAAATTTACGATACTTAGAAAAGTTGTACTTTTTGCAACTAGTGCTATCTTCAAACCATAATCAGTTGTCTAGTTTCTGTTAAGCAATGTTCTTATCATGAATATGATCCAGTCATTTTTCTTACCTCATCGTAACTGTCAGTTTCTTATTGTGGTTTGAGCACGATCATGATTGTATAGCATAATTATCTAGTTTATCAATTCAATCTACATTCTGACCGAAAGATTGTATGTTGGTTTATGAAGGTGATTGATATTCTTCGCCGCACCTTCGCTCGTTAACTGGCTTTTGAGCGGCTAAATTTCGTTCGTACGTGGAAGAACGAATTCATACTGAACTGCTAGTCTGATAGAATGAATGAACAAATCGCTGTAAACGCAGGGATCACATTTGCAAAAGGACTTAAACGAAGCTGGCATCTATTAAACTCCAAGTGCGGAAGTGCTCGATTATTTGTGCCACTCCATGAACAGGATCACTCTGGCCAGTGTTCGTGGTTGGTGAATAATAAGCACCTCCGCGCTTGAATAATCCATTCGGGACCGAAGGAGCAGGAGGATCTTGGCTCGCTGATGAGTTTAACTTTCGAAGTGTATTTTACGTTGTACTCGATTCTCATTTTAGGATAGCTTTTCTTCTTCACATCGATAGAATAATTACAGGACCATTTTATGGATAGAAATAGCGATTATGGCATATTAGAGCGATATTACACACCATTTTCTAAGAATCAATAAGTATACCTTATAGTGATACTATTGCTAGTGGTGGTAAATTTTTCTTGAATTCCGTTTTTGATGTACTGAAAACACTTTCTGACACCAAGGCGCTTGCTATTTTTAATATAATAGCATTGTCAAACGTCGATCGGGGGTTTCTCCTCTCTCATCTGAACCTCTCCACCAGGGCCTGTCATTATCGTGTTTCTCGTTTATTAAGAACTGGAGTCATATCTCGGAAAAATGGAAAATATTCTGTTACTTCTTTTGGATTGTTAGTTCACCATGCTCAAAATCTCATAGGACTCGCTCTGAATAGTTATTGGAAACTTAGCGCAATCGATTCACTCGAATCATCGCACAGTATTCCACATTATGAATATAATAAGATAGTGAGTAACCTGTTAAGTGATGATAAGATCAAGGAAATACTGACACGTGAAAGGGAAACAATCAATATTGTCGATCCCAGGAAGTCAATAAACAGTATTCCCCTGAACATACAAACTTAGATACGGAGGCCCGGACAAACAATTTGAATCTCAAAGGGGGAAAAAATTTTCAGTGCCTAACGGCACTAGATGATCTAGATTACATTCCCCTATACTCTATATCTGATGATATCCTTTACCGTTCGATAAAAGAATCTCTTGAGCAAGTGGGCAAAGCGTACTATAAAGCAGTAATTGATCATATTTGCCGTATTAATCGATTGTCAGAAAGGGAAATTCTGACTAACTGTGACTTGTTTGAAGATTCGATGTACCGACTATTCGGACATGGGGCAGTATCTATCATCAATAAGGTCAAAGTACTAGCGCTGCGACACTCACTAATGGAACACAAATCAAATCTCACTATCCCGGAAATAGTAGACCCTGCACTTACAATTAATGATGTATTGAATGAGATCCGTCGGATAGAAGCCTTAGATTTTGTTCACAAAATGGCATCTCACAACCATATATTGTTATTATACACTCATCGGGGTTCTCTCATTAAGATACTATCAGAATATTTCAGTCCTAAAGACGCCCCGAAGGCCCTCCTGTCAGAAAATCCAGATAACTTTTCTCATCTGAACTTGACTAGTTCTATTTCCTATAAAGACTTGTTTGGGCCGATCACAAGCCCCTTAAAAGAAGATGCAGTTTTCAAATTGCATAACTGGATCAGTACCATAAGTACTACCAGCATAAGGTCCAATATCTGCGCGCGGATTGCAGAAGATGACGCAACATGGTGGATAAGGAACGGTTGTACTCGAGCACTTAGTTCTATTGAGCTGTCGCTTTGCAGGGAATTACCGCAAAGTACCTCTATTTTATGTGCATTTGATATTTCTAAACTTACTCCGAAACAATTGAGCACCATGAGAGCTATAATTGGATCCCACGATTATGTCATTATCGAAGAACCATCTTTTACTGTTTACAGATTTGGTAAACCAACATTCAGAAATGTATGACCATCACGGACCAGAATCAAAAAAGCAATCCTATTTTGATACAAGGTCAGTACGCAATTCTCTAATACCCGTATTGATTGCCTCTGTTCTTCTTGCCTATCTTTTGATTATATTATCTCCTGTAGACAAGAAAGCCCTGTTAATTGACATCATAAAGCCAACGTCTGCTGCAATAGCAACGGCTTTCTCACTGGTAGTTGTTTACAGACAAAATACTGATGGAATAATTGGTAAAGCATTCACTTTACTTGCTGCTGGAATGACCTTATTCCTGATTGGAGAATTAATCTCGAGTTATAACGATATTGCACTAGGTATTGAAAATTCTTTACCATCGATAGCATATGTCTTTTGGACAATAGCATATGGTCCGATATTCTATTTCGTTTTTAAAATGTATTATTTTCTTGGTGCGTCTCACTCGAAAACCCATCAAATAATAATATGCACTGTAGGAGCAGTATTTCTCACATATTTTATCAGTCTGACCTCTCAAAATGCTGAATTTTCAACTCAACGTGGTATTACGTCGTTTTTTATTACCATAGCGTACCTTGTATTAGACGTGGTGTTGATTGTGCCGTCTGCTTTGATTCTGTTGAATCCCGTAAAAGGCTCGTTGACATCAATTCCTTGGATATTTTTAGCCGTTTTGATATTGGGTATTGGCGACAGCATATTTGCATATACATTTAATGTTCGAGCAATGGAAGATTTGAATTGGATATCGAAATTATTCTTTATAACAAGTTACGTGATAGCATCTGGCGGGTTATATTGGCATAATAAATTTTTCATATGCAATCAGAAATAAACAAATTTTTTGAAGGATCCGATAGTATCGTTAGCCAATATCCAGCAAATTTCCTTCTAGTTCGTGAAGATCGTTAGTTCGCAAGAGGGTAGGTACCACAGTTGAATTGACACTGTTAATACAATCAAAGATCTACCTAACGAGCTGAGAATTCGGGCAACGCACATTGAATTAATTTTCTGTCTAGATATGTCTTTAAGGAACCTATATTGCTTAACTAGATGATGGCAGACGAAAGACTGACACAATTTTTAAAGGAAGGAAAAGACTGGGAGAGAAAGCCTACAAGTATCCCCGGTGTGTTCTTACTCAAACTACCGACATTCAGGAGCAGACCAGACTGCATAGTCATTGAAGTTAATCCCGTCGATACTTCTGGATCACCAACAAAGAAGAGGGGAATAATTATAAGATCCGGATCTGAACTAGACCAAATTCGTAATATTCTCACAAATGTCAAATTAGAGCAACTGGCAAAGAGCATAGATGAAGTGAATCCTGAAGTGAAGACGGCTGCAAAGAGTTCTTCAGATGTCTTTGAAATTTAATTAGAAAAAGCATTTATTTTAAATCAGAAGTCTTATATTCCTTGACTGGAATGTCCTAATTTCTGACGGACAATAAGGTTAGTGAATAGTTTCAATATATGAATGTGATGTGGCCACTTGAAAGCTCTAAAATTTCATTTCAGGGAGAAAAATGAATATATTTTTTGCATAGCCACCCTGATGGATGTCAAACGTACCTACTTTGTAAAATTTGTTCGACATTATTGTGAAGGTGAAAGTATCTCTAAGTTCAATAGAATCTCTTCTTCAGTTCCTTGAATGAAATTAAATGAGATAAGATCTCTCAGATCAAACGCTATCTCCAATCATGAGTATAACACCCAATTTACTGCCACGCGTTCTTATTCGAAAAGCAGGTTCGGCAGGGATGCAGAATGGATAATAGCACTTAACATGATGTCACTAGGGTGGAACGTTAAATTGTCAAAGGGCAGCAGGGGACCTGTAGATATTTTTGCCTCCAAAGTGTCCGAACTTTGGTACATACAAATAAAGGCGAGTTCTAGAGCACCAAGAATAAAGAGTGGAGAGATCGACAAGTTAATTGATTATGCTTCAGCAGATGGTGCTAATCCTATTGTTGCAACATTACAACCATTACTGCACAGGGATAACAATAGCACGCTCTTTGTTTCCAAATACTTGATACAAGAACAAAATCAGAAACATGATATTTATCAGGCAGATACATTCCAAAGGTTCGCTTTATTCTTCTATCAACTTCCCAGCTGGAGTCAGATTGTACCGTAACAGTAATCCCTAGAGTTTACTAACAAAGCCAATTAATCTGTGCGCTCTAAGAATGTTCAACTCCGAAGATTATCTATACTCAAACTTTGGATTCATTTACCTTTTCACTATTGGGATGCACTTGAGCAATGATATCATGTACCACCAATTCAGTAGTTTCGTTAATGGTCCTTTTGGCTCGGTCTAGGGCTGCTTGCTGGCTGACCAAAGACCCCAGGAATGGGGTGGACTTTGGCTGGAATAGTTATATCCAATGTAACCTATAAAATGTTAAAGGTAACGGGAAAATAATGAGAAGACCGATACATATGGCGATGGAGAGACATGATTTCAAATGTCGGGTTTGCAACATTCGCTGGTCGACGTTTGTCCGAACGAATTCCCTGTGCACTAAATCTTCAGTTGGCGATGGAATACACAATTTTGATTTTAGGAAGCCATTTAGGATAGCTCCACAGGTAAATCCAGTGTAGATGAGCGGTGTTGAGCGAGAAAAGACGTTCTTTTGATGTTGATACTACTGAACGGGCATGATTTTGTAGATTGCTCCGTTAATAAAGGATATAACATATAGATAACCATCAGGCCCTACGTTAAGACTGCTTATACCGCCAAATCCATCCCCGAAGGTGATATCTTCAGATCCTGTAGCATTCCAAGTTGCCATTTGTTTATATACAAATGGAGCAGGAACTACCAAATGCGTTCTATTCTCATTTAGATCAAAATGGTAGATTTTGCCGTTGAGAAAACTGCCGACAAATATGTCATTTTCATATTTTTCACCCAATTTGTTTGATGTTAGAAATTTCAAACCAACAGGGACTACTTTCTGTGTCCAAACAAATTCAGGATCACGGTATTTCCCAGAGCCGTTAAAGTAAACAAGATCTGCGGGTGCCGCAGGGACATAGGTACTGGGACCTTGCAGAGCTTCGAATCCACCATTGAATCCTGGTTCTATTAGATTTATTTCATCACTTATAATCCGACCAGGTTCTGCATCCCATAAATTACCAGTTAAAGGATCAAAATCAATGCCAAAGCTGTCTTTCAGCCCATACCCATAATACAAGTTAAGTGGTGCACTATCTCCAAGTAAACCATGGTCTTCTTTGCTTAATACCGGATCTCCATCTTGTGTTACCCTAAGTATTCCAGCCCTGCCATCGACGGGCGTTCCATTTACAAAATTTTGTGTCAAGGTTTGAACAGCCGAAATGTCACTAGCAGTAATAGCACCTACAGAGAAATAGACATTGTTATCCGGACCTATCCTCAGGTACCCTCCATTATCCATGAAGCCCTGTTTAGCGGGTAACACCGTTAGGAGCTTTGGATTTACCAATTTGCCATTTACCAATTCATAACGATATAGTCTATTTTCTAATGGCTCGAATACACTTGTTTGATTTTGTACGGGAGTTTGGTTCTTTAGAGATTCAGTATAATAAAGGAATACATATGTTGCATTAAATTCAGAGTTCTTTGATATTGCTACTCCTAACATTCCTTGCGTAATACCGGTACCTACACTAACGTTGAGAAGGGGATGGCTGGACAATGTTCCATTTGTAACTCTAAAGACCGTTCCTCCTTTTTGTAACATAAGAAAATCCTCCGGACCAAGAAATGCTATCGTCGTGGGCATGCTAAGGTTAGAAATCACTTGTACAACCTGCAGATTGCTGTCATTAACAGTTGGCACAGTAATCGTTCTCGTTGATTGGCTCGGATTTGATGATGACGTATTTTGCAATGATCCACTACTGGTCGTTTGATTTGAGGAGCTAACCTGTGTAATACCTGTCATCCACGGATGAAATGTGCAATGATAAGGCACCTTTCCATTTCCACTGACAACAGCTGATCCAGTTGATCCAGGTGATATCAACCCTGTATCAAATATTTTTCCAGAATCTGCCGCAGAGGAGCTTAGGCCTGACGTTGCGGTATGAGGTGCTATGTCTTTGTTAGTCCAGGTAACCTTAGAGCCACTGATAACCCCAGATGGATTAGGTTGATAATACACTTTAACCTGCTGAGCCGCGGAACCTTCGGATATTATAATGGAGCTAACAATACTCCCTGAGTTCCCAGAATTTTGATTTGTTGTTGTCGTTGCTGCTGTACTTACTCCTGTTGGTTGTTCCACTGTATTTGGGACAGTAGTTCCTTGGATTTTCTGATTATCTTGTGCTACACTTGTGACATAAATTGATATGAACGCGGCCAATGCCAGAACGACGCCCACTCCAAATATCGCTTTGGAAAATGTGCCGCTCATATTAGATTTTCATACCGTTGACAAGGCAATCATTTCTATGGGTATTGTTATAATGAATTAAGACTCGCAAATGACGATGAATTTGGGATCCACCTTGCTTATATTATTTACTTCGCGTGTATAGAA
>JAKEIK010000118.1 GCA_022545895.1 Nitrososphaeraceae archaeon
GAATAATTCCAACAACAAGAACTGTAAACAGTATAAAAGTAGTTGCTGTACAATTAACGCTTCGCATATATCGAATTAATGGTGATGGTTTGGATAATAAGAAGTGCTGAACTAGAATCGGATTCGTGTGCTATAACAAATAGGGATGAAGTGCTTAGAGAAGATTTTTAATATTACTAGTACGGTAAGAAAGTATTTGGCTACGGGTAGGTCTTCTCCTTTAGGTGAACGATATAAAGAGGAAAGGAAATAAACAGCGGGACTAAAAGGTGGAATCATCCAGCCGATCAGAACAAATAACAATTTATTTTATTATTCCTACATCCCAATTGGCAAATGTAGAAAGCATTCTATGGATCACTGTTATATCACTACTCACAAAGGAGTCCCAACTTGCCTTAGTCTGTAACACTAGTTTGTAACACTAATTTAGCTGAGACTATTTTTTTAATATCGGCTCTGAACTTCCTTTTGATTCTGTTTAGGGAAGATTCGATTTCCATTATTCTTTGATTTACGTTCTTTTCTATAGTATTGACATCCGTGGCTGCGTAGACGTGGTAATATCCACCTTGTGTCAAAGTTCTTGTATGTTTAGTAGAGAAACCTAGTCCCACTAGTTTCTGTAATGACCTAAATACAGTACCCTTGTCTCTATTAACATGTTTTCGAAGAAATTCCAAAGTCAATCCCTCTTGGTCCTTAGCTCTTAACAAAATCGCTAATACTTGAATATCTGAACTGGATAAATTGTAGAGACAGGTTAAAAGATCCTCACAAGAACAATTTATGCGTGTTAATGGAGTAAGGGAAGAAACGATCACATTGTAAAAGAATAGTTCAAGATAATTAAGGTTTTGTACTGGATTGGCAACACCCACACATAACGTTTAATAGTTTCCAACTATTTACATTTCATGGCGATAAAAAATTATGAAAAATTATGAAAACGATAAGGAATTAAATGATATATTATCCAGGAAGCAAAACGAATTGATCGAAAGGGTGAAGAGCACAGTTGGCAGTAGTAGGGCATCTACTGTTGTCATAGACTCCCCAATTTTATTGACAGACTCTAATTTTAATAATGAAGTAGGGAAATATCCTCTTTTGGTAGTTGATTTTTGGGCTCCTTGGTGTGGACCTTGCAGAATGGTTTCGCCCGTCATTGAACAGCTTGCCAGGGAACTTGCAGGAAAAGTAGTGTTTGGTAAGGTAAACGTAGATGATAACCCAACAGTTGCCGGTGCTTTTGGGATACAGAGCATACCAACTATAGCAATATTAAAAAATGGAAAGGCCATAGATGGCTTTGTAGGTGCAGCCTCCAAATCTCAAATGGAAGCAAAAATCTTAACTCACTTGGAAAGTGGTAACAGCAATATGAGTGGTGGCATACACTAAAAACAAAGATAGGTGTAAGGGCCTTTTCCAGGTATTTTATGGAAGTTCACTCACGGATTTCCCCGGATTTATGAATTGGAGCCGCCAGTAAAAAAGCCTACCATTAATGCCTTTAGAAAGTAACGATAGGTGTCTTTCAAAGTAAATCTCTAGATTATAGATATAAAAATGATGGAATTTATTGCGAGCTATACATAAATGCACTCACAAAGAGCCGCTGAAGCTTGAGTATCTACATTCTCTTTAGCATTAATACGAGACGAGTTGTTCAAAAATGTAAAATTTCCATCTAAAGCGACTTTGACAATTTGGAATGATTCTGCATAAGATACATCTGAGCTTAGCCTACTTTGAAGTGCTCGATACTGTGCGAGACCTCTGATCGCTTTTGATTCTAAAAAGATCTTGTGACTTTGCGATTGAAATAGACTGAGCAATTCAAGTTTGGCGTCCATCGAGTCGGAGATATCATAATAAATGTGGGGATTAAAATCCTTCGTCAGAGGCATTTCGTATGACAACATATTCGACACATTTCTTCCAGCTTCTATACTGGCTTCAGCCACAACCCTATGATCATGATGAGTATCAGTCATTGGATGAGTAATGATTAAGTCGGGCCTACACATGTTGACGCATGATTCAATATGATTGATTAAATCGCTTGTAAGGAATAACTGGGTGTCAGGAAATCTGTCTATATAAAGCGCCTTGGCGCCAATGTACCTTGCGGATCTTCTTAATTCTTCTATCCTTTGTCGAGGATCTCCTGCTTTTTCACCTTGGGTTATATTGTATAGATAAACATGATGACCATTCCGTGCTGCTTTAATCAACAGTCCACCACACCCTAGTTCAATATCGTCTGGATGTGCGCCGATTGCCAAAATATTCATGGTTATGATTGAGGAAAAAAGATACTAATAGTTTCCAGGGGATTCTGAACATCAATTATGGGAATAAGAGTCAATGTCTGTCTTATTCGTAATATGTGGCGAGAATTCGATAGTTTCACCTAGTATCAGGATGATTCCCAAATATCGCAACAAGTGAAGCTCGGAGGCTCATATAAGCAACTATGAATCATAATTCCATTGCAAAAACACCTCAACAATTACATATTCTATCAACACAATGAGATAATTTTACTATTAAAGCTAAGCTTAGCCATAAGGGGACTCGCATTAGCCTTACTGTTAATATTGTCAATCAGATTGAATATCATCACAAGATGGGTATCGAAATGGTTTGTGATAAGATAAATCCTTTTTTATAAGATCAGGCAATTGCTGGCATTCTCTACAGCAACAGTATGGCCGAATCTCAGAAATATTGTGGAATTTATTCTTTTGCAGATATTGCATTGTTGTTTTTGTAAATTTTGGTGTCAGGTTTAGGGAATGGATTTACAAGAATCGACAAACTCAGTATTCTATTAATGGTCTTAAATAAAGAATATCGTACTAAGCTTTTATCTTCAAAGTTAGAATGAAGGAACTTTGAAATGTTCATGTCTTCAATATTTGTGAAGAGAATATTGTAAAAGTAATAGGTCGTTGCAAAGTTGGGATAAATTTGGTTAAGGTATTGATTGTGTGCATTGGAAAAATATCACTAGAAGCCAATATGAACGAATTTCCAGATGATCAACTCACAAAGACGAAGATATATATTGACAAAATGAACGAGTCATCTACTATGTTCCTTGTCATAGTAACATTACATGAACTTCCTAACCAAGTATTGGAGGGCGTACTGTTTGTATCAATCTCAAAGTTAGACTCTTTCTGAGATATTAAGTATTTTATCGAGACACCATATCACTTCATTGAGCCTTGTGTCTCACACATATAGCCCTCCATTATGTCATTACTTCATAGATTAATGATTTGCAATTTGTACTTTGAACGATATCATGCTGTACCTCAACCCATCTCTTCTGGAAGTTGCGTATTGAAGATGACAATAGCCGTATGACACTGCGTAATGTTAATATTTATTAATAGAAATTCAAAGGTAATGAACGAGAAGACCGTACATGTAGAGTCGCTATCTGATCCCATGCATTATGTGCCAAAGGCTATGTTTTTCACCAAAGGAAAGGGAATACATAAGGAATATCTTACAAGCTTTGAATTAGCTTTGCGCGACGCAAAAATATCCGATCTTAATATAGTTTCAGTGTCAAGTATAAAGCCTCCTAAATGTAAGATCGTGAGCATTCAAGAAGGTAGAAATTTTCTTTTACCCGGTCAGATATCATTTGCTGTGATGGCCAGAGCTTCGACCAGTGAACCCAATAGACTAATTGCTGCCTCTATTGGTCTAGCCAATCCCGCCTATGAAGATCAATATGGTTACCTCTCAGAGCACCATTCAACCGGGGAAACCGCCCAGAGGGCTGGCGACTACGCAGAGGATATGGCTATGGAAATGCTAGCGACTACATTGGGATTGCCTAGTGATCCTTCACTTGCATGGGACGAACGTGAAGAGCAATGGAGACTCTCTGGAAAAATATACAAAACACAAAACTTTACCCAATCAGCCGAAGGGCACAAGGATGGTCTTTGGACAACAGTTATTAGCGCAGCTGTCCTGATATTATGATGTTTGCTTTCGTACCTTGATAGTGAATTATTGGCCACAGAGTAGTTTGTAGTAGAGAAAATCCGCTACGAAAAAAGCATTTAAAGCGTGACAAATTGATATTTGTGAACCGATCTTAATCACAATAACTGTACCACCGAAATTGCTTATTAAAATCCAACATCCTCGGGAGTTGATTGGCGCCAAACTTAAATTGGTGTCACACGAATAGGTAATTACAGATGATTACGCCCTCAGAGGTCATTTTACAGCTTGGTGGATTGGGAGGAATTGAATGGGTAATTATAATTGGAATTGTGATACTGCTCATTTTTGGAGTTAGGAAAATTCC
Organism: Nitrososphaeraceae archaeon; assembly: GCA_022545895.1. Taxonomy (GTDB): domain Archaea; phylum Thermoproteota; class Nitrososphaeria; order Nitrososphaerales; family Nitrososphaeraceae; genus TA-21. The sequence goes on from JAKEIK010000118.1 coordinate 4,346, forward strand.
AGAATTGGCCAAGTCATTTGGCAAAGCACAAGGCGAATATGAGAAAGCTAAGATTGAAATGCGTAAAGAAGTTGAAAGAATTAAGCATGGAGACGATACAGAGAGAGAAAAACTAGAGTCAATAGCAGAGAAGTTGAAGATAGATTATACAAACAAGACCGATGAGGAATTGCGTAAAGCGATAGAAGCAGATATCGGGAAGGGCAAGTGAACATAATAATCATTGTATGTTCTGCGACATTCGGTTAAAAACGAAATCTTCTGCATAAAGTTTCTGTAAAAACGGTGTTAACTCGTTAAACTGGATCAGGTAATCAGAATCTAACTTCGTTTTCACTCTTTCATCAGAACGAATGCCTATAGAGAGATCTGCCTTCTGGAATGCAGGATTATCATTTTCTGAGTCTCCGAGATAAAGTACTTTCTGTACTTTACTAAGGTTTAGCATGAGGGAAATGGCGTCTATTGCCTGACCCTTGTCGAGGTGCATTGAATAAATATCTATGAATGGATGATCAGAATATGTCTGGACAAACAGATCATTAGGCAGAGAGAGAACGAATTGTTGGATAGAATTCAGTACATATGGTTCGATGTTAGTTTTATAATGTTCCCATTTTTGTATTTGTCTGTAATCTAGTGAAATAGCAGCCAGTATTCCATCCACGTAATTAAATTTCGGTTCAATAGATATATCCTGAAACTCTTTTTCAATTTTATCAGATAGTTTCTTCAACAACACCGAATTTTTTACTAATTTATTCACGCCTGACAGACGATATTGACTTATAACATTTGAGAATTTACCTTTAGCACTCAGATAGTTTTTACTATTAGGTACTAGATCAATGTCAACGTTCGCAGATCTAGAATCTAAGGTAGCTAGTTCAAAGATCTCTAACCCCATTATACAAGATACAACTTTAGCGAATTGCACCTTTTTACGCAAAAAACCAAAATCTTTAGTGGAAAGTATACAAACGGGGATCTTGGCCGATATGTCCCACAATACTTTCTCCAGATCAGGTGGTATTTGATTATTCAATCCTTTCAAAGAAGCTGTAGGACATAGCGTTCCGTCATAGTCAGATATAATTACAGAAATTCTCAATGGCAATATTGTTATTTATTTACTGACTGCATTTACTAAACCTTAGCAAGTTGGGTTCAAGTTAATGTGATATTTGTCATGTCAGCATGTCCATAGTAAATAATCGTGAGAAACAATTGCATAAAATTCTGATTCGACTGAAAACTTCGAGCCTAAAAATGAAAATGTTAACTAAATAGCCAACTAAAGAGAGGTAGTAGCAATTTTAGGCTTTTCCAATTCCTCTATTTTGATCCCTATGCTTTTAAAATATTGTAATACCTCAGAATCATCATCTATAATATCGAAATACCGCTTCATCTTTTGTAGAACGTTATTATTATCGTTGGTTAGGTTATCTATGGCTTTGGTCACACGTTAGCCGTCTAAAGTATGGTAGTTAAGATAATTAGCTAAATCTTGTAAACTTCGAACAAAAAAGTATCATTCTAAATGGATCTTGTCAGAGGCTGTATTTTCAGTTTTTCTTCCACATTTGACGATTACAAAGGAAGAAAATAAATCCCTCACACCAATCAGCGTGATGACGAAGTTTACAAGATGAGTCGCTCGCGAGATGTCTAGCGCCACGCAATCAAGAATCTAGTCTTTAATTATGTCGTCCTTGTCTTTGAGAAGATGAAACTCATAAAACAATTGGTTTTTCCAAATATGACGTCAAAAAAATATGCACCGGATACTTCTTTTTTGCCGTGAAATATACGACAAAGATGACAGAAATTAGGTTCTTTTGCAGAGAATCAATATAGAATGGAGCTAGCACTTGAGAAGTCTACATGGATTAATCATAGGACCAATACCAACATGGCATTAATGGCTCCTGGTCATTAATAACAAAGTAAACTCAGCTTATTTCAACGACTTTTATCTCTCCGATTCAAAATAGTCAACCCTCGCCTCTAGAATATCTTGTATCAATTTATCAGGCACCAGGCTTTTGATTATTTTAACACGTTCTTCTTTGTTCATCTTATGCAAATCCTGTATTGAATCAATTGCTTTAAGATTCCAGTAGTTTTTGACTGCACTTTCAAATTGAAGTTGGGCGTGATATACTACAATGCCCAAACCGGTTAGTGAGAAACGACCCCTCTTTCTCTTTATCAATCCTATTTTCAACATGCGCTCGGTTCTTGAGTAATACTGTTTATTAGACAATCCTAGCGTCTGTTTTAGTTTCTCGCCTTCAAGAACTCCTCCGGCTATAGAACAAAAAATCTCGAGTGATTTCCTATCAGCTATGGCCTCGATTATCTCTAGTTCCGACAATATAGCGGTCATGCTGATACTCCCTATGAAAGAAGTGGCTATATATGGATAATTTATTCTAAGCTAGATAAATCCTTCTTAAATGGCATATTTTGGAGATAATAACTTGTGGTCAGGAAATATCTCTATTTCAGACCATGAAATGTCTTGAAAAAGGTACCAAATTGTGTAAGGGCCAACTTGCACACCAAAACCTCCACGAAGAAAATGAGGACGTAATCGTAACCTTCGGGACTACGCAAAGGGAATATATTCGGTGAGATAAAACAACGGTAAATGACGCTTTTTAGCTAGCTTCTCCGTAACTCGATACAATATATCACTGTTCCCAATAATAATAAAAAGTAATTCATTTTTCCGAGAGGGTTTATCAGATCTGAATACGTTCTCAAATGGTGAATAAGTTGAGCCAAACTAATCACATTTCCATCGTTAGATTTAGTAATCTGAAATTGTCCCTTGGCATACTTTGTCTGGTAGCCGTAGTTTTAGTTCCAGCACAAATGGCACATGCAAGAGGATTCATGCTTAAAGTAAATTTGTTTGATGGAAAAGTTGATAGTGGTAAAGTCACGGTGTTTGTTCTTTCCGAGGCTACTGATAAAAAGAAGTCGAAGTCTCTTGACGTTGGAAGAATTGCCGCAAAGACCGGCGATAGCACCATTGAAAGGCTTGCTTTTAGATTTACAGATATACAGCTTCCTCCTAATGGAGCATTTTCAGCATGCGTATATTCAAAGAATTATGGTACGACGCAATGCGAACAAGCTGACAGACACCATGATGCGTCATCTGCCATCATGTGGGTCCAAGTGCCACGCTAATATCTAAATTGGCTTTACCTGATTGTGTTACTAAATTTACTTTTTGTTCAGGTTGTAGAATATATCTGTCAAACAATTCTATGGAGTTGTTACGAACTTGACACTCCTCCTAGCGGCGTTAGTGGCTCATCATCACTATTCTAAAATGTATGAATAGATCTTTACTGCATAAGCAAACCAACGAAGTGCTCAAACTAATTTTGATTATGTGCAAAATAGAAATTAGTTTAGATCAGATTAGCTGTAACAACAGTCTTTTGTTGCAAAATATTGTTCTACAATCACTCGGGACAAAAACCTTTCGTAAACGATGTAATTTTATCTGCAATAGGACAACACATTATTACTTTCTCCTAGCTACGCTAAAGTGTCTAAATATAGCTAATATTGACTAGGAATTCATGGTAACGGAATGGAAGGACATTCAGTGATAGACATACTTCCAATCAATTTCTGATATCAAGTCACTCAATATGTTTTGTGCTATTGCCAATAATAGTGGAAAGTTAAGTGTTGAAAAGAACAAAAGGAATTAGCAATAAGCAGTTTTATCTAAGAACCAAGCGATTGTTGCAAGTAGGATTAGTAAAAAGGAGAAAGGGATCTTTCCTGCTTACAAATTTTGCAACAGTTGTATTTCATGGTCAGCTCGTCATCGAGTCGGGTATAAAGAATTATTGGAAGCTCAAAGCAGTTGATTCCATTCAGGCAACAGGAGGAACAGCAGAGCATGAACGCAACATGCTGATAAAGACTAAAACGATAATAGAATTGAGAATATTTTAGTGAAACAAGGCTAGTTTATGGAAAAATCTTGACCGTCCATCATATAGCCTGCTAGGAAAAAGAGAGAGTGATACAACATCTATCCACAGATTGGATCAGCAAGCAATTTCGTCATGATGGTGGGACAAAATACGGTATTTTCCACTCCGAACATTATCTTTTTTCAACATCTCGCAGCCTACATTAACTTACTACGATTATGACTAAATTTAGTCTTGCAGATTGCTTACTAAGATTGTCTGCGGGCTCGATCTATTAATGTTGTAGCAAGACTTACACAGCAGCTTGTCAAACCAAAAATTAAGGGAATGTGTTGGCTTCTTACAAGATTCACAACGCAGGTCACTTATCATATTTGTTACATAAGATATATACTTCCATTGTTATATAACATTTTCTAATGGCTCCGTCTCAATTATACATGATACCGATTTAGTTAAATGAAATAATCAATTGCAGATAGCTAAGTATAACTTTTCATGCTTTTCTTGGTGAAAGGAAAGCATTCTTAACTCCACTATGAAATTTGATTCATTGGATCATCTTATGCTTGACAATCTTATTTCAACCCTTAAATAAGATCGATCTGTATTAATAATTAATTTTAAGATTGGATGAGTCCCTAGGCCCTGAGTCAGACCCAAATGATACTCATATTCGGAAAAGGAGAAACTTTGATCCCTCTATAATTAATGAAGGTATAGTTGCAGGTCAGAGGATAGCAAAGATCTCCGTCATAACACTAATCGGTATTGGTATAGCTGAATTGCTCGTTGGTCACATAAGTGGTAGTGTCGTTGCGACCGCGGATGGTATCGACTCCATGTCTGATGCAATGATTTCCTTCATAGTCCTTCTTGGTCTGCGAATTGCCCAGCGCCCACCAGACACAAAGTTTCATTTTGGTTATCACAAGGTTGAAACTTTGGCAGCAATGCTCGCTGCTATAGGAATGATAGTAATAGGGTCAATAATCTTGTATCATTCCTATGAATCCTTTATTCACCCCAAGGACATTAACCATCCACTAATCACAATGATAGTTTTGGCAATAGCAAGTGCCATATCCCTGTACAGAGCATTTCAAATGCGGGTCATTGCCAACAAGTATCAGATATTATCTTTGAAGACTGATGCAAAAAACTCCATCAAGGACGGCTCAGCTTCTGTGATAGGATTCTTTAGTATTTTAGTTGCAACACAATTTGGTATCCTACAGGCAGACGCAATTGGAGGAATGATAATTGCGGGATATATATTCTCTGTTGCTTACATATCATTGAAACAATCATCGCTAATTCTTGTTGACGCTTGGCATAGTCCAAAAATGACTGAACTAATAAAGAAGATAATTGAAGAGAAATTTGGATACGATCAGATAGGCATCAGGTCAGTATTGTTACGTTCAGCTGGAATGATTACTCAGGCTGAGGTTCATGTAGAAGTTGATGGCAATAAACAATTAAAAGATATAGAATTGTTGTCTGTGGAAATACAAAGTGCTATTCGCTCTGAAATTCCAACAATGGAAAGGATTTCAGTTATTCCGCATTCCTTCTCCGAGCGGCCTGAAACTAGAATGGCTAGACTCTTCAGGAATAGAATTAGAAATAAAAAACAATTAGCAGACAGTGGACAGAAGTACTAAATTGACCTGCAAGGTAGGATATCCAAGTTACAGTAGTCGGTACTTTATTCATTGATCGTAATTAGAATTATTCCTTTGGTAGATTGAAGTGCTTAGTGCGCTTAGTCCTGTATTCTACAGGTCTATTTCTAATTTCATGATGTAGGGCTAGCCAGATAATTCCCATACATGGATTTGTAATATATTTCGTGATTTCCCAGGGTATCATCTTCCCATACTATATGTAATTTGTTATTAGAAATAGATATTGAAGGACATTCTGAAGTTCCTCTGTTATTACTAATGTTTTTAGCTTGGCCAAATGTGACTCCACCATTGCTACTATTCCTTATGAAGATTTCTTGATTTCCGGATACGCCTTCTTGCCATACTACATATAGATTACTATCGCTAAATGCAGTTTCCACATTCGATGAGTCATTAAAGCTTTGGGATATGTCAACAATATCTCCAAACTCATTACCATAATTGGTACTACGTGTGTAGTAAAGATTTTTGTGACCTTGCGCGTTGCCATCGGTCCAAAATACCAAAACATTCCGATCAAGGGCAGTAACGTGGGATTCACCGTCGTCTAGGTATCTTGCGATTGTCTTTTGCATGATGGGAAGATTATGGACGTTATCTATTACTTTAGATAGTAGTATTTGACGAGTTTGAGTATTGGTTCCATTTGTATTCCAAGTCACATACTTTTGATCCTTGTAGGCTGCAATTTTTGGATAAGATTGTCGATCGGACGCTCCAAGTTCCTTTATGTTTTCGAAGCTAAATCCTCCGTCTTTGCTCTCTCTCAATAAAATCATATTTCCTTTCTCAATCTCAAGTTCGTTCCATACTGCAATTACGCTTGATCCGAATGTAGCTAATTCTGCATTGTAGGAACTACTAATATTCTTGCTCAATTTCATAATATGATCAAAGTTTTCTCCTCCATCAATACTTTTTCTGAATAAGATCTGCCGCGTTACATTACTGTCATCTACCCACAATACGTAGACATTGTTTTCTGTTGCCGATATTTGTGGATGTTCAGAGAATCCTTTATTGTTACTCAAATTTACTGGATCACTAAAATTAATTCCTCCATTATTACTCACCATGAAAAATATATCATAGTTTTTGGCGTTTGGGCCTCTTACAGACTGTTCCCAAACTACATATACATTATCTCCAGAAGATGCTACTTGAGAATAGACCGAATCATCCATATTATGGCTCAGGTTTCGCGTCTCGTTCAAATAGTGTGTTTTAACAGAGCTATAGGTCGAATGCCTGAGATCGAATGCTTCTGCTGGTGTGATTACCTCAGCTACTTCAAAAGTGAAAAATACAACCAAGGCGGCAGTCAAAAACAAGGAGAAAATAGAATTCAATATTTCTAATATATCGTGGTGTTTAATAATATAAAGCGATATATGCGCCCATGGGCTCTTTACATCTTTTCTGGCGCCTTCAGACTGAATCGGGGTATAGAGGAATAATCGATTCGAATTATTAATAATTTGAATCTATTTGTGTTCTTGCCCAACCCAACAAATAACTAGCCAAGCGTAGAACTTGAAACGGAAATAGACTAGTATAAATTTTTGATAAGATTATGTAAGGTTAAAACCTCATACACAAAGAATGGTCAGTTTGATGCCTGTAGAACCATTCAAGACGATATTAGAGGCATATGGGTAGCATGGTTTTTGTACGGGTCCAGAGGGACTCGAACCCTCGACCAGCTGCTCCGCAGGCAGCCATTCTATCCAAGCTGAACTATGGACCCCCTGCTACAGATAATTTTTCCATATATGAACTTCCCTTTGCAACTCAACAAAGATTAAGTGCAACACCTCTTCATAAAGTTTGAACGAATGAAGTTTACATACATCCTAATTTAAAGAATGACTAATCTTAGGTGGTATGAATCAAATTTATAAAACCCACACGACATGATCTATTTTGAGATTTAAAAACTCATTAGTTGTATAAAACATGAAAGAATCATTTACTCAAGCTATCAATGACAGGATTATCCTTTTTGATGGCGCAATGGGAACTGAAATCCAAAAGCTGGATCTAGAGGCTAGCAAGTATCCTGACAATATGGACGGCTTCAATGATGGCCTAGTTATGAGTTCCCCTACAATAATTGAAGAAAAACTTTAACCTTTGTAGATATTTGAGTCTCGTGTCTTCAACCTTCAAAGCATAATTGAAGTTAGACAGCGGGTCGACTAGTCCTTTGGTTTTGCTTTTCACTGCTTATTATATAAAGGGACCCATATTTA